>JAUWJC010000371.1 GCA_030607895.1 Pirellulales bacterium | reverse complement strand
CTGGGAAGACTGCGAAGAACTTCTCCGCAAACTTGGCTTTTCTCCCCGCGTGGAAGTGGTCCCGGTTTGAGGAGAACGATGCGTGGGGCGGCGCGGGTGACGCTGCTTCTTGCGGTCCGCCGGAGGAGGTGTGGAACTTCCACATCGGCGGCTACCAGGTCTGCGAGAAGTGGCTCAAGGACCGCCAGGCCAAGGGCGGCAAGAACCCCCGCCCGGGCCGCGTGCTTACCGACGAGGACATCGCCCACTACCAGAAGATCGTCGTCGCGCTGGGCGAGCCCATCCGCATCATGGCCCAGCTCGACGAAGTCATCGACGCCCACGGCGGCTGGCCCGACGCATTCGTGACAGGGCCGATTACCGCTGGGCCGATTACCGCTGGGCCGATTACCGCTGGGGCCGATTACCGAGGGCGAGTGACGGCCGGCAGAGCGAGCCCCACGCGGTGGAAGTCGCGTTTCGGGCCTACACGCTACTTGCCGCGTGACGGAGTTACATCACGCGGAGCGTGACGAGTACATTTGAGATTCCGGCTCAAGCTCTGACCCTATGCCGGCTCAAATCTCCGACCACACCCCGGGAATGGGTACCGGGTAGCGGCCGTCGGCGTCGGGCTGGACCGGCGGCTTGGTGTCGTAGTCCATGCTGTCGATATCCGCGCAGAACTGGAAGTTGGAAGCCATCGCTTCGTCCCAGGTGATCATCTTCCCGGAATGGACGGCCGCCCGGCCCATGAGGTCCGCGATGTTCGAGTAGGCCGCGCGCTTGGTTTCGTTCTGCGGCTTGTCTTTGCGGATGCTGTCCAAGAGCACGTTCCACTCGGCATCCCAGGAATTGATCTTCTCCGGGGGTGTTTTCCAGACGATGTTATCCTTCTCGATTCGCTGGTCCTTGTAGATTTGCGTCGGTTCTCCTCTACGTTGTCCGTAGGTGTTGAACTGGGCCGCGCACTTTGTTCCGTGGACGTAGGTGGCGAATTCGCGGTGACAGTGCCCGCCCAGCCAGCGGACGACGTCGTAGGCCTTCGTTCCGTCGGCGAATGTCCACTCGATGGAGAAGGAGTCGAGCCCCTGACCGTGATCGGCACTGTTTGCCGCGCGGCCGCCGATGCCGTGCGCCGAGACCGGCCAGGCGTCTTTGATCCAGCAAAGCTCGTCGATTTGGTGGACGTTCATCTCGGCGAACAGGCCGCCCGAGACCCAGAAGAACCGCGTGAAGTTCCGAATCTGCCAGAGTAATTCGTCGTACTTCGGCGGCTTCTTGCCCATGGGCCCGACCGGATGTACCCGGTACGCCCGGATGAGCTGGATATCACCCAGCACCCCGTCGCGGATTCGCTTGATCAGTTCCAGGCGGTTGGCGCTGTGTCGCCATTGCAAGCCGGCGGCGATCTTTAGGTTTTTCTTTTCGGCCTCTTCTCCGGCCTTGATAAGCCGTCGCAAGCCCGGCGGATCGGGGGCGAACGATTTCTCCATGAAGACATTCACGCCCTTCTTCACGGCGTACTCCATTTGCATCGGGCGGAAGGCGGCGAAGTTGGTTAACATTGCCACGTCATTGGGGCCCAGGCAATCGATGGCCTTTTTGTATGCGTCGAACCCGACGAACTGCCGGGCTTTCGGGACGTCGACCCGATCGCCGAACTGCTTGCCGAGGTTCTTGTGCGATGCCCTCAGCCGGCGTTCGACGACGTCGGCCATGGCAACCAGCTTGACCGGCCCGTTGGCGGAGTTCATCGCGTTGCCGACCGCCCCGCTGCCTCGGCCTCCGCAGCCGATCAGAGCCAGCCGGATCGTGTTATTCTCCGCGGCGTGCACCCGCGGAATTGCCACTCCGGCCAGCGCGGAAGCCACGGCCACCTTCCCGCCCCGTGCCAAGAACTCCCGACGCGACGACTGCCCAGACTCCGCATGTGTCGACTGGAATGCTTTTTTCATGACTGTTATCCCTTTTTCTCACAGGGCTCTCGTGGGCTTCCCGAGAAGGACTACCCTGAACTCGCTATTCTGACTTTAGCTGGGGCTACTGCACTTGTCAACGGTCTCTGTAGTACAAACTCGTAAAAGCTTATTTTTCTGACAAACTTTTTGCAGTGCGGCAAAGAGCCACGGATGCAGCACGGATCGAACACGGATAGTCCGGTTGCCTTGGTTCCGCGGTCAACCCGGACGGCACGCAGGTGAACACTTTTTGGGGTAACCAGACCGTCTGGCCCGACCTGCTGAAGGACGCCCGAAGCATACCGGGCAGCCGGCGAGTGCCGGTAGACCCGGTGGAATCGGCCGACTATCACGCCAGTGGCCATTACCGGGGCGACAAGGAAGTCCGCGAGATCGACGACCCGGTTTTCCAGGGCGTCGATTGGCTGTCCGTCCGCCCCAAGATCAAGACGGCTCCCCGCATCATCCGCCCCGGCCCGGTAGACTGAGATTTCGGTCCAGAGTCTACTCGCAACAAGCGTCGCACGGCCGAAAAAGGACCAGTCCACAATGGAACGCGAACGATTACGTTTTCTTTGGTGATCGACTTCTGCCTTCCTTCTTAGATCGACCCCGCCTCCCGTCCGATCCCGATCCCGTGATCTTGATTCCCTCAAGACTGAACAGAGGTACCGTAAGAGCCGGCAATCCCATGCGGGTAGTCATCGATTGAACAAATTCCCTCCAGTAGGGCCATGCGTTGAAGGTGGCGGTCATCCAACCGAACGCGACGAGTTGTTCCTTTGTAACCTTCACGGCGGAAGCGGATTCGTAGACAAGCCGGAACCGCGCCTGAATCAAGATTGCCGCCTTGTTCTCGGAAGCGTCGTTATATCGTGACTTGAGAGTGAAATCGAGATCAACAAGGATTTGCTTTTGCTTCTCGTGCAGACGGGATTCGCATTGAATGCCGGTCTCCATGCTGGAAGGCAAAGGGCCTTCTCGCACTTCTTGTTGGACCAGGCAACTGACAAGCCGGACTCGCTTGATGCGGAACTTCTGAGCCATCTTCGCAGCCTGCTCGGTTCCCCTCTTTGTCCGCGCCGTTTTTCTCTTGGGCATTGCACCTATCTCACTACACACGGTCCGATTCTGATCTCAGGCTCCCAAGTACTTGACTGCCACTGGACATCATTCATCGCTAATTCCGCCGCGGTTCCTTCCGCTCGCGGAAGATAGCTGTTCTCGCAGAACTCGACGCGCAGACGCTTACTCAATGCATCCGCGATGCGTTTGAGCATCGATAGAGAATGACCGTAGTAGTCGGCGTTCTCCAGTCGGGCGATTACCGATTGGTGACTGTCAATCAAGCGCGCAAGCTCCTTCTGCGTGAGGCCCGCCTCAATCCGCGCATTGTAAACCGCCTCGGCGATTTCCGCGTTGAAGAACTCCTCTTCAACCTCTCTCGCCAGGGCAGGATCCCGGGATAGCCAATCCCTGATTACCTTCGAGAAGTCTTTGGTTACTGCCATGATCAAACCTCCGGCCAGGTTGCGGTGTACTTGTCGGGGTTGTTTTCGACTAGGGCTCGATGGCTTTTCGCCAACTCGATTTCCTCATTGGGTACCGTGCGTTCCTTGGTGATACCATGCGACAGGACCACGGCGTTCGAGCCGAAGAAAAAATACAAGATGCGATAGTTGACGCGCCCGACCTTTGCTCTCAGTTCAAATATCCCGCCTTCTAGGTGGTCGGCTAGCGGACGTCTCAACTCACGGCCCTGCTGCGAAAGCCTCAAGATGCGTTCCAGGCACTTCCTGTGTGTCCTTCGTTCCTTTCGCTCAAGCTCCCGAAGCCAGTCCAACAGTGGGACTCGTCCGTTGGCCTGCTGGAACAGGCGTATCTCCGTGGTCGGCATGTCCGGTCACCACTATTACAATATTGCTATATTCGTCCAGCCACGTCAAGTGACAATATGATTTTTTTGCCACCCACCGCGAATTTGCCCTCTTCCAGACTGTACGTCCGTGCCCTATACTACCTGGTTTGTCAACGATCGACAAACACCCACGCCGCCGCCGTCCCATGCCCGCTTCCGATATCATCATCAAGGGCGCCCGCGAGCACAACTTGCGGGATGTTAGCCTGGTTCTGCCGCGTAACCGGTTGATTTGCTTCACCGGCGTGAGCGGATCGGGCAAGAGTTCGCTGGCCTTCGATACGCTTTATGCCGAGGGGCAACGGCGTTATGTCGAGAGCCTTTCGAGCTTCGCCCGGCAGTTCCTCGGCCAAATGCCCAAGCCGGAGGTGGACCTGATCGCCGGGCTGAGTCCTTCGATATCCATTTCGCAGAAGTCGGGTGGCCAGAGCCCACGCAGTACGGTGGGTACCATCACCGAGATTTACGATTACCTCCGGGTGCTTTACGCCCGGGTGGGTAAAGGACATTGCCCGAACTGCGGCCGGCCGATCACGGCTCAACCCCGGGAGCAAATCCTCGCCCAAATCGCCGCGCTGCCTGGCGGGACTCGATTCTTCGTCCTTGCACCTCTGATACGTGGCCAGAAGGGCGAGTACCGCGACCTGTTCGAGGATTTGCTCAAGCAGGGATTCGTTCGCGCCCGAGTCGACGGCAACGATGTCCGGCTGGCCGCCAACCTGCGTCTTGACCGGCAGATGCGGCACGATATCGAGGTGGTCGTCGACCGGCGGACCGTTGGGCCCGCCATGCGTCCGCGGCTGGCCGAAGCGGTTGAGATGGCGTTGCAACTCGGCGATGGCAACCTGATCGTGGCTGTCGAAGGCGGAAGGGGG
>JAUWJC010000385.1 GCA_030607895.1 Pirellulales bacterium | reverse complement strand
CGGACGAGAATAAAGCGACGTCGTCCAGCGGTTTGATGAACACTCGCGACGAATCTGCCCTCATCCTAACCTTCTCCCAGAGGGAGAAGGGACTTCCCAAACAGGCTCTCAAGCCCACGTTGGCCGACACGACCAGTGTGGCATGCGCGAGCACGGCAACAACTGCCCAGGTCGGACCGATCCGGTCGGACTGCCACCAGGAGGCCCAAAGCGCGGCCACCGCCAACAGTCCCAAGCCGAGATAGGTCATCTCGCTTCGACCCCATCTCGCCGCTAGCCACAAGCCTCCGGCTCCGTAGATTCCATAGAGCACGGCCGCCCGAAGTGCGTCGGCTTCGCCCACGGCCAGTCCGTGCCAGGTTGCTATCGACAGGCTCAGCACTGCCACCGCCGTACAGCCGCCGGCATACACGACGGCGTGCCGGGCGTATCCGCGTCGGGTGAGCAGTTCCGCAACTGCCGCCAACACAAGAAACAGCACACCCAGCGCCGTCCCGCTCGGAGGACTCACGGCCAGGCGGAGCATGTCCAAGCCCGATTCGCTCGGCAGCGTAAGCTGCAGATTACCGTGAAACAGGTGAAAGCCGGTCAGCCAGACCGCCGCGGTGCAGGCAACCGCCCCGGCATGGGCGATCGGCAGCCGATATCGAAACGCAACCAAAACCAGCGCCGCGCAATTGACCGCGCCGACCAGCATAATCGCCAACGGCTGCGGCCAGGCCAGGCCCAAGGCCGCCAACATCAGTGCCATGCCGATCAGGGCGACCGTTGTGCCGGCCGTTCGATAGATTTCCAACTCGGCCCGACGGACCAGGCGGCGTGCGACCGTCAATCCGCCGGCCAGAACGGGCATGGCTCCCAAAGCCACCGGCAACGACAAGCAGTTCAAGGTTATGGCCAGTCCAACTGCATCGGCCGCCCGCACAACCAGCAGTCCATGTGCCGCAATCAGTGCGAACCCGCCGGTTCCCAGCAGCGTGAACAGGGCGGCCGCGCCCGGCAGGTCCAGTTCCGCGTGTTTTGATATCCGGTAGAGGTAGATTCCGACGGCCGTGCCGAAGATCGCAACCGGCAGGCACCCAACCACAACCTGCCAGCCGGACACCCCGATGTCGGTCAACCGGCCCGTCAGAAGCACGGCGGCCGAGTTACCCACCACCGCCGCCACGGCGAGCCATCTTCCCTGGGGCACAAGCACCCGGGCGGCCAGGCCGACCAGCCACGCGAAGATACCAAGCGACACTAGCTCGGCGGCCAACGTGACAAAGTCCCACTGCTCCCGCGAAATGCCGACCATCGCCACGAGATTCAGCGGCACCAGCAGCATGGCAATGGTCAGAATACCTCGGCTGGTCGACTCCAGGCGCCATCGATGATGTGCATAAAGCCCCACGCCGAACACGGCGGAGGAGATACTCACAAATATGAAGAACGGGAAGTAAGGGATCGTCCCCTTGAGCGTATCCCAAAGGCTGATCACCAACGCCGCCGAGGAACAGACAACCAGCAGCCCGCCAATCAACTCACCCCAGCGGATGTTCCGCTCCTCCATGAAGCCGGCAAGCATCTCGCTCCACGACCTGCGCGGTGGCTTCGCCACGGCGGCCGCGACGGGTTGCGGCGCCGGCTTGGGTTGTGGTTTCGGCTCGGGTTTGGACGCGGCGGATGGAACGTCGGGTTGCGGACCGGTTGGCGCGGGAGGCAATCGGGGCGGCCCGACCGGCTCCACTTCCTCGACCAACTCGGCCACGAAAGGCTCTTCGGAAGGCTCTGCGTCGGCCGGCTCAGCCGTGGCAGCCGGAGGCTCGGCCCGTGACTGGACCAGTTGAAGACGGTACTCCGCAATCCGCGAAAGCAAGTCGTCGATCACCGCCGGATCGAGCGTGCCGGAGTCGCGAAAGCGGTCGAGTTGCCGGTCGACCGCCCGCAGATCGGCCAGTTCGTCATCGTCGCGCGGCTTGCCGATCACCAGACGCAGCAGAAACGCAAAGAGTACCCAGATGCCGTGGCCAAGCAGCACAACGACGAGTATCACAACGGCGAAGACAACCAGCGCTGCGAGCACGTCGTCCATTGGTGAGATTCCTCTTGTCGGACCGTCCGGTCAAGGATTGGCCGGTTCGCTTTACAAGCTGCTACATAAGTATAAGGCCCGCAAAAGGTTCAGGTATAACGGCAGTCGAACGGACTGGGCCGGAACCCCCCGCCGGGGGTGCCGGTTACTCTCTCTGAGCCACCCTGTCTTCGCGCCACGGAAGGGGACAGGTCCATGTTTTCGGCCAGCGGTTTACCCGAAAAAACGTCTTCTGGCCGAAAAATGGACCAGTCCCCAACTGGCCGTAAACGGTTACCTACGGCTGATGGCTTCGTGCATAGTCGCGAAGTGCCAGGAGGTTTTCCGGCGGAGTATCACGCGGCACCTCGCAGCCGGCACTGACGATGTACCGAGAACCGGCTTCCCGGTGACACTGGGCAATCGCCGCGGTGATTCCCTCGGGCGTTCCGTTGCGGAGCACGGCCACCGGGTCGATGTTACCCAACAGTACCTGGTCGGGTCCCATTGCCTCCCGAGCCTGGGCCAACGAAACCAGGAAATCGATGTCCACGATGTCACACCCCAGCCGCCCGATGCCGTCGAGTATCCGCGAGATGTTGCCGCAGATGTGCAACCGCACCCGGGTACCCATCGCGTGCAGGCCGTCGACTAGTTTCTTTTCGTAAGGCCAGATGAACTCTTCGTAGATTTGTGGTCCCACCAGCGACGCGGCCGCATCGCCCAGGCCAATCCAATCGGCCCCGGCGTCGACCTGAGCCTTGGCAAACCGCAGTTCCATCTCCAGGATGAAGTCGAACAAATCGCGGATGAAGGCCGGGTCGTCGTAGAAATCGAGCATTAGGGTGTTGATTCCTCGCAGGTCGGCCGCTTCGGCACAGGGTCCTTCGATCCACCCTTCGACGGGCAACTGCCCGCCTGCCTTTTCCGATAGTAGCGCGGCCGCTTTCACCCGATCGTGCATCCGCCCGGCACCCAACGGGTCGGGAACCTTCAATCCGGCCAACACGGTCTTGTCGCCGAGCAGTGCTTGCGACTCGTTGACGGCCGGCGGCTGATCGTCGAAATACTCGATGGCCGCTCCGCAATCGGCCGCTTCCCGAGCGGGATCGGAAATGCAGGAGACAAAATCGAAGTCGAACTCCTCGGCCGTGCGAATCTGTCCTGCGGCCAGCACTCGATGGTCGGCGGAGTATTTGCCGTAGCCGGCACCGATCCGATCGGCGGCGAACATCATGGTGATCGGCAGTTGCGGCAGGCAATCGACTGGCCGGCCTTCCAAAAGGCCGAATACGCGCTGGCGTCCGTTCATGGTGTTATTTTCGAAAGATGGGGAAGTAGAGTTTTCCATTGAGACTTCCGCGCGCCGTGCGCGCATCTTGTACAGTGGTGTGTTCAGTATCAGTCTTGTAAAGCCGCGACCAGTGGTCGCGGTTTTGGTGCGGTCTCGGACAGTGTTGCCGGTTGGTCGTTCCGGCGTGCGAAGCCGCAAGCGGCACCATCATTTGAGTTCTGCCACAGCCGACAAATTTTACCCAGGCATTATACCGCTTTCCTGTTGGCGGAAAAAAGCCCCGTCCGTCGGTGCTCCCACTTGCCCGATCATGTTCACGTGGTATAATTCTGATGCCGAAGCGATTGAGCACGAGTCCAAGTACCAGCGTAGAGGTAATTGTTGCTGGGGCGTCAGGACCGAGCCTTTGAGCTCCACAATCCGGTTTTCCGGAGCGCCGACCTCGGTTTGCCAATCGCTTCGGCTTTTTCCATGCGCGGCTAGCGGGTTTTCTCCGTCTTGACAATCCGTTCGTCGAAGCTGGCGGCCACTCGATATCCCGGCCGCACGACGAGGAACCGATCTTCGTCCCACGGACCGTCAAGCAGCCGGCAAATCAGCGACATATCGCCCCGGATCCGCTCGAATTGCCAGTTTCGCCGCGCGGCTTCTTCGCGAGCGTGGCGCTCGAACCGGTCGTCGGGTTCGATACCCATCTCGATGAACGTCAGGCGGCTGTAGTTGCGCGTCATTTGGCACAACTGCTCGTGTAGAAACTTGGCATTTTCCTCGCCGTACTTGTCCACCAGGTCTTGATAGCTGCTGTCCATGCCGCTTTGGTGCTGGATGGAGTCCGGGTCGATCTGATCGAGTTGATCGCCCCGCTCGATCCATCCGCTGGTTTTGAAATACGTGCCCGGATGACCGTGGAAGTAGTCGAGATACCGCCCTTTGTCACCCAGGAAGAGCGTAATGCAATCGTGTGCCCGAGGCACAACCAACGGGATCGACCGGGCGGTAAGCCCAACCAGCCCGTTCGAGCAAAGCCCGTAGCCGAGAAGCACGGCGTCGTACTCGGACTCGTCGACGCGGCGCAGTGCCTCGTCGAGCCGGTCGAACATGCCGGCCTGGCCGATGTCGTGAAGGCCCTTGGGCATGAACTCGACGTCGACCCGGTTGGCGGATTGGGCAACCGCCGCGCAGACTTCCCGGTAGAGGATTTCGCAGGCTATCAGCTTGAAGACTGGCATGAAGACGATTTCAGGCTCTGGAATTAGGCTGTTAGGGGTTTAGGGGTTTAGGGGTTTAGGGGTTTAGGG
>JAUWJC010000504.1 GCA_030607895.1 Pirellulales bacterium | reverse complement strand
TGGTGGGCCTAAAAAGGGACCAGTTTTAATTGGCCCCACGGGCCCGGAGGGTGCTTCGCAAAAATTAAACCTGGTCCCTTTTTCGGCTCGCCGGCTGTAGGCAACATGGGCAACTTCATAGTAACATCCCCATCCACGCAAAATAGGTAATTGTGCCGATGGCAATCGGAATTCCGTATGGCAACAACATCATGGTGCTCTTGCGATCGGCGGCCATCGCCGATAACTGGTTCGGATTGCGGACCACCAGTATCTCGGTAAGGATCGCCCGAAACTGCCCGCCGTGATGTCGCCATTTCTGCCTGGAAACAATCATCCCCAGGGCAATCAGGCCGCCGACAATGGCCGACACGCAGAAGGCGTAGAAGGTGACGGTTCCCCACACCCAGGCCCCGACGCCGGCCAGTAATTTGACGTCTCCGGCGCCCATTCCGCCGATGGCGTATGCGGGCAACAGCAGTGCCAGGCCCACGCCGGTTCCTACCAGGCTCCAACCCAACCCGGCCCAGCCGAAATAGATCGTGCTGTACGCCCAGCCGCCGACGACCAGCGGAAAAGTGATCCAGTTGGGTACCTTCAGCTTGCAGCCGTCGATTATGGCCGCCACGACCAGCACGACGCTGACAAACCAAATATGCCAATGGTCAGCCAGGGCAGAGGCAAGGCTACTCAACATTCCGTTCTCCAGTTGTAAAGCCGCGACCAGTGGCCGCGGTTCTTCGGGTTTGAATCGGTCAACCGCGACCACTGGTCGCGGCTTTACAGTTGTACGTCACGGCAACAGGCGGCTTTATGCACGCGCCGTCAGCATCAAGCTCAGCAGCGCCGCTATCGCAGTAATGAAGTAGACCGCCAATTGAACGGCGTTGCTCATTATTTCCACGGGAATTACCGGGTACATGATTCGGCTCCTTCTGGCCGACTCGTTCATCCGCGCGGTACGCAATACCTCAGCGCCCCATCGTGCTCCTCTACCTAAACTCTATGTCAAGAAAGCAGGCGGCGTGAGGCGGAAGACCAAAAAAAGACCTCCTCGGCCCCCGGTTTTTCGGGTGCCGAGGAGGCGGCTTTTTCCGGCTGTGTCGGTGACCCGACCCGTTGTCACGGGGCGAGTCCAATGGACCCAACCACGTTTACGTTGCTCGGCCTAAATCGACGCCGCAATGTTGTTGAACTGCGTCGAAGCGGCCGTACCGATCGACTGAATGGCCGTCAGGCACACAATGACGATCAGCGCCAGCATCACGGCATACTCAACCGCGGTGGGGCCATCCTCCGAAACGAGGAAACGTTGCACCTTCTTAGCGAGCGACTTCATGGGATTCCTCCTTTTCAGCGGAAAGTCCCCGGCCAATGCGTTATCTGGCCAAAAAAGGGACTAACCGGAAACAAACCATAGACCAACGCCGAAGCGATTGGCCTCCGTATTGAAACTTATGTCACGATCCGGCGATGTCAAATCGGGAGGTTTAGGAAATCCAGGAGAATGCGGGGGTTTACTCAAAACGTGTACCGAATATGCCGACTCCCACAATTCACCCGTCCAGACAACCCAGTGGGCTACATTTGCTTGTAAAGCCGCGACCAGTGGTCGCGGATTCACAATGGAGCGGGATGGGACAATGTTGCGGCGGATTTGTTGTCCGGAAGTTGGCATCTTCTTTGCAATCTGGCTGGCCTTGATGTTGCCAGGCCGGACAATGCTACTGCGCGATCCGGGAACGCTCTGGCACACGGTGGTTGGGGATGAAATCCTTCGGACGGGAGAGCTTGTCCGGGCCGATCCGTTCAGCTTTACTGCCGCCGACCGGCCTTGGGTCGCCCAATGGTGGCTGGCCGAGTGCGGCATGGCCGCCTTGCACGGGGCCCTTGGGTTGGACGGGCTGCTGCTCCTGACCGCCGCGATTTTGGCGGCCACATATACTTGTATTGTTTCGCGGCTCATTCGCGCGGGGCTTCACACATTGCCGGCGGTGCTCTTGATCGGCCTGGTGTTGGCGGCCAGTTCGCACAACTTCCACGCCCGACCTCTAATCGTAACCATCGCACTGCTGGCGTGGACCTTCGCCCTGTTGGTCGATGTAGAGGCCGGCCGCCTGCCGCTCAGACGGCTCTGGTGGCTTGTGCCCGTATTTGTTCTTTGGACGAACATGCACGGCGGCGTGCTTGGCGGGCTGGGTACCCTCGGGCTGGTCGGCGGCGGATGGTGCCTGGTTTGGTTGCTCCGTGGTGATTCGCCGCTTCACGGTCGTCGCGAAATGCTCGCACTGGCCGCGCTCGTACTGGTCTGCTGTCTGTCGGTATTGATAAATCCCTACGGGCCGGACCTGCCCCGGGCCTGGCTAAACACTCTGGCGCTTCCATTGTCGGAATTGATTGAAGAACACGCCCCGCTCGATCTGTCAAAGCCGCCGGGCTGGACGGTCGTGCTGTTGGGGGTAGGCTATGTGGTGCTATTGGCCGGTGTTTTTCCCAAGCGGCCCCGCGTGACCTGGCTGCTGCCGTTGGTCTGGTTTATTCTGGCATGTCAGCGTGTCCGGCACGCCCCGCTGTTCGCCATTACGGCGGCAATCGCCTCGGCCGACATGCTCCCACACACGCGTTGGGCGGCGTGGCTGGCGCGTCGTGAGATGTTCCGGCTGCCCGAGGCCGAAAAAGGGACCAGGTTTAATTTGCCGGAACGGCCCGGAGGGTGCTTCGCACAAATTAAACCTGGTCCCTTTTTCGGCTCGGTAAGCCGGCCGCGCGGCTGGATCATTCTGCCGCTTGTGCTAATCGGCGTCACGATGTTGATCGAGGCGTCCGGTGCCAGGGTACCGGTTGTCGGCCGCGGCTGGGCCCGGCTCGATTCGGCCTATTGGCCGGTCGAGCTATTGCCGGAGTTGGAGAAGATCAACCGCGAAAGCCCCGACGGGACGCGGATATTCAACGACTTGGGCCTGGGCGGCTTTCTGATCTACCACACGCCACGCCTGCGCGTGTTCATCGACGACCGCTGCGCCCTGTACGGACACGACCTGTTGCCCGCATACGACCATGCGCGTCGCGAGAACCCCGCACGGATTGATCGCTGGCACGATCAGTACGGTTTCCCGTACGCGCTGGTCGTAACCGGCTCCCCCTTCGACCGCTACTTGGACCAGAGCGACGCCTGGGTGCCCATTCGCCGCGCGCCGGCCGCCACGCTCTATCGGCGTAGCGCGGCGCGGTAGGCGGCGTCGGGTTGTGTTGTTTCTGCCGGTTTTCACGGCTGTAACCGTTTACGAAGTTCGTCGCAAAAACGCCCGGTGGTTGAGCGCAGCGAAACCCCGGGGTTTCGCGGCGCTCAACCCCCCGGCGGTTTGGTTGATTGGCCGCCACTGCGCTCAACCACCGGGCGGTTTATTTGGGTTACAGCCACGTCGCGGAACCCCCGGG
>JAUWJC010000091.1 GCA_030607895.1 Pirellulales bacterium | reverse complement strand
GGGTGGGCCTAATTGATCGCGCTTGCACGGTTGGAGTTGCTGTGGCGGAAGCGTGCCTCATAAAGCCGCGCCCGGGGGTTGCGCGAAGTTATATAACGCCGCGACCGGTGGTCGCGTGGAGTGATTTGCAAGAAACCGCCGTTTTTCCCCGGGGCGCGACCACCGGTCGCGGCTTTATAACCATATCGCAAAGTCCCGTGCGAATTGCCGTATTCATTCCGATTGTGCTGGTCGCTATTCTCTGCTGCGGCTGTACCCAACGCCAAGAGTCGCCGTCCGCGGACGAGCCGAACGCCCGCTATGGCAAGCTCGCCGGCCTGAAGGAAACGCCATACAAAAAGCTCCGCGACGAGTTAGCGCGAATTACCGAGGAGCGTGGCACACCCGAGTTGCTGACGCGGGCGCTTCCCGCCAACGAGGAAAACGTGGCGGCCGGCCTGGCGAACCTGTTTCCGCCGGACAGGGTGAAGGGCATTCTGAACCGCTCGAACAAACTCTATCCACGCGGCCCGTTCGAGTTTAGTCCCATCGAATTGGAATGCGCAATCCAATTCCGCAAGAAGTATGACGATCAACGTCGCCGCGCCCGGGCCGCCCTGGACCGGCCGAAGTGCGACTTCGGCATTCGCCACCAGGCCGGCTTCCTGGCCGAGTTGCCGTTTATTGACGTGGTAAGGATATGCGGGCGGCTGGAGGCGTTCTCGGCGACGGAGGCCCTTTCCAAGGACGACCCAGCCGCGGCGGCCGAAGCATTCTCGTACATGATGCGACTAGCGGCTTGCCTGGCTACCCAAAAGCGCGTGGCCTGCCGGATGGAGGCCGCTTTCCTTCGGGCCGAGGCCTTGAACGTGCTCCGGGCGATAGTCGAGCACCCCAAGATCACGCGAGAACAACTCGATCGATTATGACGGATTATCGAGGATCAATTGAAGGCCTGGCCCAACGACGCGGATGCCTGGATCGGCGATCGGGCCATGGGAATGCACGCCTACGAGGTGGTCCGCGACGGCAAAATACTGATACTGCTCACACAAGAGGAGATGGAGGAGTTCGCCAAGGAGGAAATCCTTGAAACACTGCCGGCAGAGGCCAAGCGTTCGGTCGACAAGGACGAATTGTACTACCTCGACTCGATGCGGAAGATCATCGGCAGTTGCAGCCGGCCTTACCACGAACGGGTCGATCTGTTCAAGGAAATCCGAAAAAATCTGCAAGAGAAACGAGACTCGGCGGAATTCCCCGTGGTGGCGGGCCGGATGCTGCTTGCCGATATCGAAAAAGGACATGCCATCCAGGCGCGAGAGCGGGCCAACTGCGAGGCCTGGGCGTTGGCCTTGGCTCGGGCAAGCGGCCGCCGCCCGCCCCTTTGCACGACCAATCCGCTGACGGGAAAGAAGTATCGTATAGTCAAACAGAGGAACCTGATTGCTGTCTGGAACGTCGGCACCGGCCAGCCGAACGACGATCAACCAGTCGTCGTCCCGGATCTCAGCAAGACGAAGAGTTGAGGGTTGAAAGTTGAGGGTTGATAGTTGAGAGTTGATAGTTGAGAGAGCCGGGCCGTGTCGGCCCGGTTGGTTGACCTTGCAAAGCCGCAAGCGTTTCGATTCCACTTCCCCCATTCCCCTTTCCGCTTTCCGCTTTTCTTCACCATGTCTCGAAAAAGCTCCCGTCGCGATTTTCTCAAAGGGCGCTCGGCTGCCGACGCGCTGGGTGATTTGGCCCAGGGGGCTTTGCCGGATGGCCACCTGGAGCCTCCGGGTGGCGGAGCCCACTTGGTGCGGATCAGCCGCCGCGCGATGGCCTGCGAGTTCGAGGTATTCCTTGCCGCCGGACAGTATGAGCAGGGCACCGAAGCCGCCCTGGAAGCACTCGATCTGGTCGAGTCCCTGGAAGACCAAATGAGTGTCTTTCGACCGGGGAGCGAGTTGAGTCGAATCAATCGCAATGCGGCCGATGGCCCCGTGGAGGTCAAGCCGCGGTTGTTCGCACTGTTGGAGTTGGCGGCAAGGTTGGAGGCCGAGACCGGCGGCTCGCTGGATATCACGGCCGGGCAGCTTTCCGACATCTGGGGATTCTCCCACCGCAAGGGCGCCCTTCCCGACGACAGACAATTGGCCGAGGCGCTAGAAAACATAGGCAGCGAACTGCTCGATCTGGATCACCAGCACCAAACGGTCCGGTTTCGCAAGCCGGGTGTTAAGTTGAACCTGGGCAGTATCGGCAAGGGCCATGCGCTGGATTGTTGCGCGGAACAACTGGCTGCCGCCGGGATTGGCGATTTCCTGCTTCACGGTGGCGGGAGCAGCGTGTGGGCGAGGGGCGCTTCGCCGGAAGACGCCGGCGGAGGATGGACGGTTGGGATCCGCCATCCCTTGCGCCCCAATCGTCGGTTGGCGGAAATCCGGCTTCGCGATCGCGCGTTGGCCACGTCGGGTTCGCTGGCGCAGTTCTTCCGGCATAAGGGCCGGCGATACAGTCATATTCTCGATCCCCGCACCGGCCGGCCTGCTGAAGGCGTCTTGTCGGCCACGGCGGTCGCGTCCAACGCGGCGGAGGCCGACGCCCTGTCGACCGCGCTTTTTGTGATGGGGCCGGATGCGGCACTGGAGTATTGTCGGGACCGGTGGGAAATCGCCCTATTCATGGTCTGTCCCGCCCGGCACCCAGGCGGAATCGAGATCAAATCGGCCGGTTTTGAGCAGGAAGACCTGAAAATCCTGGAAAGCATTCCTCCAGCCCGTTTGTAGGCAACATGTAGGGTGCGTGAAACGCACCACAAGACATGCAAACGGTGCGTTTCACGCACCCTACGAGGACTACGAACAGATTCTGACGGGTTCGGCGAAAATGTGCAAATCCCCCATGCACAATTCGGCCGATCCGAGTAGAATGCAGACTTCCATCGGCCTCGTTATCAGCACTACCCGCCGAAGACCTCTCCGATGACCGAGTTCCTGCTGACACACTGGTCCTACCTGGCCATCATCGTGGTGCTGATCCTGACCGGGTCCGGGCTGCCCGTCCCCGAGGAGGTGCCGGTCATTGCCGCCGGCATATTGAGCGCCAATGAACAATTAAACCCGTGGCTGGCGTTTGCCGCCTGTCTGTTCGGGGCCCTGGCCGGCGACTGCGTGATGTACGCAATCGGCTTTCATTTCGGGCGGAGTGTGGTTCGCGAGCATCCCTGGTGGGCACACTTCGTCAAGCCACAGCGCGAAGCACAGATCGAGCAGATGATCGAGCAGCACGGGCTGAAGGTCCTCTTCCTCGCCCGATTTCTCGTCGGGCTGCGATCGCCCGTCTACCTGTCGGCCGGCATACTCCGCCTGCCGTTTCGCCGGTTCCTGCTGATGGATTTGTTCTGCGCAACGGTGGTGATCGGAACGTTCTTCGGCCTGAGCTACCGCTACGGAGAGACGATTACCAGTTGGATTCGACATGCCGAGTACGTGTTGACGGGCGTGGTGCTTGTGGTGCTCGTGGGGGTTGGGATTTACTTCTGGAGGCGTCATTGCCGCAATCTGGCCGCGGCTGCTTGCGAGCCGGCCGAACAGTTCCCGTCGAACCACGACGAGCAGCTCTCCCCCCAGGCGGAATGCGACGAGAAATCGTCGCCCCAGGTGAAACATCAAGAGCCATCGCCTACGTCCGAACACGCCGCCTGACCGGACCGTCATGGGTAGTTCTTGTTGGGCCGGGCCCAGCGCGTTGCGTGACGACAATCCTTCCGCATATAATTGATATAGCAGGGTGTCCAATAATACCAAGCCAAGTAGTGGGCCATGTGCCGCGAATCTCGTTTGCTTGACGATCGGACTTTGATCGGTCTGCCGCCGCTGGTGGCTGTGGTGATTGTCGTGTTGTGTACCGGGGTGGCCCCGGCGGCGGAGCTTCCGGAAACGCCCGTCTTGAGCCGCGCGGTCCGCGACGGCTGGTTGCGGTTTGGCCTGGTATCGGGTCGGATTAGCGTCGTCGGAACCCGCTCGGGCGGCTACTCGTCGACATCTTCCTCCAAAGACCGCCAGGAACGATTGACCGTTCGCATCGTCGGGGGCCAGTCGACGATAAGCTACGAGTTGTCGTTCCCAAAAGAGCAGTTCTCCGTGCAGATTACCGGCGGCGACCGGTTGCACATCCGCCGCTCCATGCGGGAGGGTTCCGAAGGAGTTGTCCTGGAGTTTTTGCAGGAACCCGGCCGACCGCTCTCGTTCAGTTCCGGTAGCGGCCGGCAGAAGCGGGTTTACCAGGCGGCCAGCCTTTGGCACATGCTAATAATCCACGGCAAGCCGTGCCGGAATGACCTGACACCCTTGCTGAAGCTGCTGCGCCCCGACGGGGACCTGGCGACCGCCACGGACGAAGTGGAAGCCGAACTGCTCCGCATAGCTGCCCACGGCGATCTGCCCGACCACCAGTACTGGGCCACGCTGGTCGGGCAACTTGCCGACCAGCGATTCGCCAGCCGTGAGGCGGCAGATCGGCAATTGCGATCGGCAGGTCGAGCGGTGCTCAGCTTTTTGCAAAGGCTTGATTTCGACCGGCTCGATGCCGAACAGCAGTTCCGCGTCCGTCGAATCATTCAGGCGTTGTCCGACAAAACGGGTGATGATACGGCCGAGCAAGTCGCCACGTGGCTTTCCGGGGACCGGGAGATCTGGCTGTCGATGTTGGGGCGAGACGAGCAGTCCACTCGCCAACTGGCCGCCAAGCATCTCGGCGCGCTACTGGATGAGCCGATCCGTTTTGACCCGGCCGCCGATCCGGCCACTCGAAAAAGCCAAATCGAACAACTCCGTACCCAGTTGCAGTGAAAGGGGGAAGGCGGAAGGCGGAAGGCGGAAAGAGAAGGGGGAAGGGAAAGAGGGAATCAAAACGCTTGCGGCTTCGCAAGGTCCATCGCCCAACCTCAACTTTCACCTCTCAACTCTCAACTCTCGCCTGGCAGTACACCACGGGCAAATGGGCATACTGGGCGGCATGGGCATCTTGCCCTTGAGTCATTCTTTCAAGGAGTGACCATTTCCGCGAGTAACACTGTAAAAAGATGCGGGTTGGCGAAGCTTTTCGGCCGAATAATGGATATATCTCGCGAATCCGTGGGGAATATGGGTGTTTTGGGCGGAACGGGTTCTCCTCCCTCGTTCGCCCCAAGCTGCCGCCAAGAGGTCTATCAATGAATCGAACTGCCCTCCTGTGTACCGTTGCGGCTCTGGTCGCCGTGGCGGCCGGGTGCCGGATGTGTTGCCACCCGCACGATTACTGTGGCCCCACGTACACCAGAGGCAGCGCTCAGTCATGCTGCCCGACTGCCCGCTCGGGATCGGTTCTCTCTGAACCGATCAACCCGGCCTGCGGCATTGTCGCCGAGCCGTCTTTTGATGGTCAGATACCGGCCGAGCAAATCATCTCAGTGACCGACGAGAAGGTCGGGACGGAGCAGTTGGCCGGCCGGCCGCCGGTTGAGGTCCAATCGGTTCGGGCGGGCGTTCGCATGTTGCGGCGGTGAGAGCCGTTTGGCGCGCCTTTCTAATCTGTCGACCGATTGCTTGCAAGCTCGGGCGTTTTGCGCCAGAATCATAGCGCGACCGGTGGCCGCAACCAAAGGAAAAGGAAGAGGGTAACCGTTCACGGGATTATCTCGGCCACGGATCAAACACGGATGAAACACGGATCAAGTGGCCGATCCTTCAGAAAACCACGAAAACCACGAAGAGCACGAAGAGCACGAAGCAAGGAAATATCTAGTCGATAAACTGTGTTTTCTCGGTGTCTACGCATTCCTTTTCTTCGTGTACTTCGTGTTCTTCGTGGTAAATCAAGACCCTATAACTTGTCATCCGTGTTTGATCCGTGTTTCATCCGTGGCCTGATTCCATCGTGCCCGTGAACGGTTACGCCGTGCTCTATTCCACCTTCTTCGTATCCAACGCCGGACACGCCCGAATTGGCGCCGATACCCTGAAAGTCTTCGGCCTGGGAGGACATACCGAAGAGACACGCCTGTGGTGGGTCCGAATGTTCTGCGTCATATTTCCCACAACCAGCCTGGCGATATACGTGTTGGTTCGCGCGCCTGCTCAACTGATTTTGGCCAGCGGCGTAATGCAGGCGATCATGTTGCCCATGCTCGGCTTTGCCGCGCTTTACTTCCGCTATCGGCGTTGCGATCCGCGGATTACCCCGGGCCGACTCTGGGACGTGATGCTATGGCTTTGCGCCTTCGGGTTCCTGTTGGCCGGCGGATAGCTGGCGCTGACCAAGGTGTTTCCGGTCTTGGAACAGTTTCAGTAGTTCAAAATTCTCCCATTTCGCCCGCCGTGAAACCACGGCGGGCAAACGTGGCGGGCGTTTTCCGCTAGCCCCGGGTGTATTCACCCGGGGCTAAATGGTGTATTCACCCGGGGCTAAATGGTGTATTCACCCGGGCTAAATGGTGTATTCACCCGGGGCTAAATGCGGAATATTGTGGGAATCGATGCTAAATTTGGAACTACTGAGTTTGGTTAGTTTCCGTTGCGGAAAGTGGTCGATGGTGTGTGACGGGAGGGCGAGGCTCCTGCCGAGCCGCCACTGATCGTGTTTCCCGAGTGGGCCTTACTTCCAAAGCAGAGCAGCTTGCCGCCGGTTGTCGAGAGGTAGAGCCGGCCGCCGGCCGCGGCCATGCCGTCGAAGACGGGCGGTTCGGGCAACTCGTGTTTGGCCAGTATTTTTCCATCGGTTGTTGAGAGAGCCCAGAGCTGGCCACCTTTTCTTCCTTGGAAGGCCGCCCAGGGGTCTTTGGGATCGATCAGGTCGGGCGGGCCGGCGACAAAAAGCGTGTCGCCGGCCAGAACCATCGCCACGATTCGCACGGGCAGTTGCACGGCCCAGCGCTCTTTGTTCGTCCCGGTGTCGAATGCGAAGAGCTTGTATCCGTCCTTGCCCGGCTTGAATATCGATCGCTGGTGGCGTGCCGTGCCCCGATAGACCTTAACGCCGTAGACGGCTTTGTCGTTGAAGACGAGAAGCTTGCTGTACGACTTTTTGCCGACGGTCCAATAGGTTTGGTTGAACCACGAATCGTCAAGCAATCCGGCGTTGGAGATCAACTGTGGGCCAAGGCCAAGGTGTTCACTCCGCTTGTGCCCGACCGGGCCATTGTAAGTGTACCCTAAGGTTTTTCCACGTCGCTGCTGAGTGGTGCCGATGGTTGCGGTTGTCTTGGCCATGCGGCGATTGAGAGCTTTTGGATCGAAACGCATGTGTCGCATGTAGATTGACGTGCCGTCGCTGACGAGTACGTCGGGCAGCGCGCCGGGCCTGTCTGCCGGCATGTCGTAAGAAAAACGGCATGGCGCCATCTCGTCGGTTTCAGGATCGGGGCTGTAAATGTGTCTTTTCTGCAAGAGCTTGCCGGTCCGCGGATCAACGGCGCAAATATACATGCCCCCGTCCAAAAACGACGATCGGCCAGCATCGAAGTATGCAACGTCGTCGACTACCAACACGCTTCCGCTGACCGGCCAGGCCGATTCCAACTGGCCAAAGGCTATCAGGCGTCGATCCTCCGGCGCGGCACGGCGGCGCCACACGAGTTGCCCGTCCGACGCCCGGAGACAATAAACCCAGCCGTCAGCCGACCCGAACAGCGCCAAACCCCTATAGATAGTCGGCGGAGTATCTATCCGCCCGCCGGCCGTGTAGCTCCATAGCGGTTTGCTGGCGGCGGCGTCCAAAGCATCAACACGATGTGCGTCGACCGAGGCAAGGAAGACCTTTCCACCGGCGACCACTGAGCTGGTCGGCCTGCCGCCGATGTCGGCTTGCCAGAGTAGCGTCAACTCGGCCGACACGGACGCCGCCGCCCGGCCGCTGCGCTTCGGATCATGTCGATAGGTGGGCCAGTCGTTCGAAGTCGGAGGTCGGAGGTCGGAAGTTGTTTTGGCAAAGGCGGGTCCGCGTTCGAACGCCGGCGTTTCCGACTCCCGACTTTCGACCTCCGACTTTAGCTTGGGTGCCAGCGCGAGCAGCCCGTTGAGCTTGGCCGTGATATAGCAAACGCACGGGTGAGGCGGCGCGTAAATGAGACCGTTGGCGGGCATGATTCCGAACAGACACGTTCCTCGCACCCAATGATGCAGCTTGATTTCTTCGGAATCCACGTTGATGAACTCGATACCCCTTCTCGCCGTGAGGATGTAGCGTTTGGTGGCCTTGTCGCGATAGCAGCGGTGGTGGTGTGCCTGATTGAGCGCTTTTGCGGTGGAGAACTCCCTCTTGACCGTGCCGGTGGAAGGTTCCAACCCCATGAGTGAAAAGGACTTCACGTCGTGAACCCAGACGAGTCCGCCGATGGCAAAAACGTCGCTTCCGCCGACCCAGTAGCCGCAATTGCGAGTCCAGAGGACCTTTCCCGTCTTGGCCGAAATCGCCAGGAGGATCGAATTGACCGGCCTGTCCCAGGGCAACCGTTGTCCTTCGAAGTCGGGTTGCGCAAACAGCACCAGTCCGTCGTGATAGAGGAGCGTGCATGCGTTGAACAGGCGAAGGGTATAGCGCTTCATAACGATGTTGTTTTTGGGCGGACGCGGTGCTCGCCAAAGTTCCTCGCCCGTCTTCAGGTCCAGCCCGACAACTGCGTCCTCCTCCAAAAGAAACACCCCTTCGTCTCCAACGGCAAGCGTCAGGTGAGTGATTCGTTCCAAGACACCGGTTCTGGACCTGACCCCGACGAACCCCCCTTTTTTCCAGAGTAGCCGGCCGGTATCGGCATTGATGGCGATGACGTTTTTCTTTTCGGCCGGATTGTCGCTTTCTCGACCCGGCTTCTGGGCGGCCTGGTTGACCGCCAGGATCAACGTGCCGTTATAATACAACACCTCGTCGGTGAAGTCGGTTCCGGGATAGGTTTTCGCGATTTGGCCGGTTGCTGCGTCAAGTGCCGTCAGCGGTGCGTTGAAGCCGAGCGTGACGTAGACCCGATTTCCCGCGGCGACCAGTCGTCTTGCGATATGGCGTGGTTGATTGGAACGGTCGAAGGAATGGTCGCTCCACGCCTTCCATCCCCATTGGGCAATAGGCCGCTTCCAGAGCAGCAGGCCGTTGAATGCGTCCCGGGCGGTGAGGAACCACTGGTCGGGCATCCCGTCGATGCCGGCCGGGGCCTCGTCGTTGATGTAGAACAACCGGCCGCCGGAAGAGACCATCGCCGTTACGCTGGGAACCGTGTTATGATGCCTTTGCCAAAGCGGTTTTTCGACCCACTGCAAGTGCCGCGGCGGGCCGACCACCTCGTCGTCGGCCACCGGGTTTCCGTCGGGGCCATGGAGATAGTGCGTCCACTCGTCGATGTTCCCCGGCCGGGGTTTCACTATCTTGCGCCAATCAGCCGACCCACCGCGGCGCAGAAGGGCCACGCCCTCCGGCACCAGTACCCGCATCACCTCATCGACCGAGAGCCCCTCCTTCGGTGCCTCCGGCAGGTTGTCGGCCACCAGCAGATTGACCATGTTTTCCGCATACGGCAAGCGGCCGGGGTAACTACTATCGGCCGAGACCTGTCCGTAAAGGCCGCGTGATTGGATTTCCTTGCGGGCTGTTTCAACGAGCTGGCGATTTGGATAGAGACAGTGTACAAGGAAGTTGCCTTGTTTTGGCAACTGGGTGGCCAGGCGAGTGTCTTCAAAATCAATAAGCACGCACAGGCCCGCGTTGATGCCCGTCGATCGCACGATCGATTCGGCCGGCGACGGGGTTGCCGCGTCGGCAGGGCACAAGCCGAGCAGCATGGCCGCAAGATATGCCAGAGCTGTCGCGAGGGTGTTACCGGTCATGGTTGCGGCCTTTTGGGAATTGTTGATTGCAAAGCCGCGACCAGTGGTCGCGGTATGCCCGAGCGGTGGGCCAACGACCCAAACATCCGCAACCACTGGTCGCGGCTTTACATCGCTATTGGGTAACGTTCACGCCCGCACTGGGTATCCCAGTGTGGGCGTAAACGGTTACGGAAATCGACACATTCACAAGCTCTGACTACTGATAGCTTCCTCAGAGCAAAGAATTCAGGTGCTTGATGCTCCGCTCGGCCTGATCGATGGTCCCGCATTCGACAGAGAACACCAGGTCGCGGGGGCACTTGCGGCAAATCTCGATTACCCGAGCCCAGTCGATTACTCCGTCGCCACAAGCGCAACCCACCGCGGTTCCGGTCACCTTGCCGCGCTCGGCATCGGAATGCTCGACGGAAATATCCTTGGCGTGCAGATGCACGAGTCGATCGACAACGCGTTCCAGCCAGGGGTATGGGTCTTGCCCTGCCAGATAGGCGTTGCCTGTGTCGAGGTTAATGCCGATGGCCGGCGAATCGACCAAGTTGTAGATCCGGTCGAGTCCGTCGGGCGTTCTGGAGTACTGGGCATGGCACTCCAGTCCGATGAGAATGCCGCGTGGCTCGGCCACAAAAGCAGCTTCTTGAAGCGTGTAGCGCATCAGCACGTGGTCTTCCTCTTCGGTAGTCCAGTGTGCCTTGATTCCCTCGTCGGTGTTCACTACCGGTGCTCCGCATTCGGCCGCGTGGCGGATGGCCAGCTTGAGGTATTCGCCGTGTACTTCCGGCCGACCCAATGGTCCGTGTGCCTGAAGGCCCGATATCTTCACACCCGCCTTCTCGGCCGCCCGGCGAATGCGGTAAGGGTCGTCGAACATCGAGACGGTGTGAAAGTATCCGGCTTCGCTCATCAACTCCCGGCCCCAATGGACCATCGGCTCGATGTATTTGTAGCCCAGTTCCGCCGCCTTGTTGACGGCCCATTCGAAGGGCTTGTCGTGAGGGCGCACGTATTCCAAGTGCAAACCGACAGAAATCTTTCCCATTCGCCCGCGCCTATTCTCATAGTGATTCCAGTTGTAGGGTGGGTCGAGGTACGAGACCCACGTTCTTGTAAGTTCTTACCCCCTGGGTCTAGGACCTCGCCCCACCCTACAACTGGGATCACTATGAGAATAGGGGCGG
>JAUWJC010000135.1 GCA_030607895.1 Pirellulales bacterium | reverse complement strand
TGGGGCTCGCTTCGCTCGCCCCACCCTACCACTACCACTGCCGCCCAAAAGAAGTCCGTTCCTGCACCCGGTCGCGGTTCAGTTGCGAAACCGCAAGCGGCACTTGTGAGTTGCGAAACCGCAAGCGGCACTAACCACTAGCAAGTTCGCATGAGAAACACAATAGAGCCGACCACAGGCGCCCGCGAGGCCCGGCTGCTGGACCGTTTTGGCCAGGAGTGCTATCAGGCCACGTCGGGCAACTTCGGTGCGGTCGGCCGCGAGCATTCTCTTTATCGGCCCTGGGCCGACGAAGAGCATCTTCGAGCGGGCGGACCAAGGCCCTGCTGGCCAGGCGGCGCCCGGTTTGCCGTTTGCCTTACTCACGACGTCGACAACGTGGCCTCGCTTAACCCGCGAATGCATTGGCGTAAAGCCGTCAACTGTGGCCGCCACTTGCGTTATGAATGGGACGGCCGGGCGGCGCGCGCTCTCGAATCGTCCGTTGTCGGCCTGTGCCGGTCGCTGAATCCTTTGCGCGGCAGCGATCCGGTTTGTGCATTCGAGCGATGGTTGGCCATGGAAGCCGAGGTGGGCGCGAAATCGACGTTTCTCTTTCTGCCCGAGCGCTCCAACCGCCCCCACTACTCCGACGGGGCTTACCGCTACTCGGACACGGTCCGCTTCGATGGGCAAACCTGTAGCGTGGCCCAAATGATGCGGGAGATTCACGGCCGGGGTTGGGAGGTCGGATTGCACGCTGCCTGGGGAGCATTCGACTGCGGCGACGAACTAAAATGCCAGAAGGAACAGGTGGAAACCGTCATCGACGCGGCCGTCACAAGTGTCCGGCACCCCCACTTGCATTTCGACATCCGCCGCACGCCGCGCGTACATCACGAGGCCGGGCTGCTGGTCGATTCCAGCCTGGGGCTGAACGACAACATCGGGTTCCGCCACGGCACATGCTATCCGTGGTTGCTCCACGACTTCAACTCCGAGCCGAAAAAGGGACCAGGTTTAATTTGCCCCAATGGCCCGGAGGGTGCTTCGCACAAATTAAACCTGGTCCCTTTTTCGGCCTCCAACTCCGAAACCGAGTTGGACGTGCTCGAGCTGCCGCTGGCCGTCCAGGACAAGTGCCTGGTCGATATCCTCGGATGCGGATCGGAAGACCTGGTCATGGACTGTGCCGAGCGGATCATCGAGCGGGTCGAGGCGGTAGGAGGCGTTTTGACAATCCTCTGGCACCCCGGCACGCTCGGCCGACCGCTCTATGAAAATACTTACCGGCGCATTCTGAAAATGCTACGCGAGAAAAAAGCCCATTTCGGCACGATGCGCGAGATAGGCGAGAAATGGCTCGCACGTGGCAAACTCATCAGGAACCACAACCGATGAATCTGAACACCAGCGGAAGGATCCTTTACGTTTCGATGGTCGACGTTTCGCAACCGGACGGTCCAGGCGTGAACGAGCGGGAGTTCATGGTAAGCCTTTTGCGCAAGTTTGGGGAGCGGGTTCACGTACTCGCGCCGACCCCTTGGGCCGCTTGCCCCGACATAAACGTTCGACAGACAACGTTCTATAGAAATTCCAGCAAACGGTCACCCTTGAAATTCCTCCTTAGGCAACTCGACCTCAAGAGCAAGTTACAGCGGCTCGTTAACGTCAAGTTGCCGGCCGAGCAGTCGTTCGACCTGGTCGTGGTTCGCGTTGGAGTTCTTCCCTTGGGGTTTTATCTAGCCAGGCGGATGCACGTGCCGTACGCCGTGAAGACCTTCGGCGCTATTCAGGAGTTCACCAGAAACACCGGTCTGAAGGGCCTGGTGTGCAAATCGCTTGGCGGCCTTAACCTGTTCCTTTTTCGAGGGATTATCGATCGAGCATTGGCGGTGGATACATGCACGAGCCTGAGTTTCCAATCGCACGAAAAGGAGTTTGGCTTGTCGCCGGACCGCCTCCTCTTCCAGGAAAATGCCGCGAACGTCCAGCGGTTCCGTCCACAAGAGACAAGTAAATGCCGCTCTGCATTGGAAATCGGACATTTCAATCCGGTGTTGGGATTCGTGGGAGGTTATCCGGTCGACCGGGGTGGCATGGAGATGCTCGAGGTGGCAACCCGGCTGCTCGGCCGGTACCCGCAACTCGGTGTGGTGATTGTGGGCGGTATCGGCGCGGACCGTCTCCGGCGGCGTGCAAAAGAGTTGGGAATAGAGGACCGCGCGGTAATCCCCGGCCAGGTGCCTTACGACGAGATTCCCCGATACGTGAACTCATTCGATGTTTGTTTCGCCCTGGATCGGCCCGATCGTTTCCGTCGAGTGGGGAACTCCTACCAGAAAGTGCGGCAATACCTGGCCTGCGGCAAGCCGGTTATCACCTGCGTGTCGGATGATTCCGCTTTATTGCGGGAGAACCTGGTCGAGTCGGTCGACGCGGACAACCCGGACGCGATCGAGGCAGCCACGCGGAGGCTTCTTGGCCAGACCGATACGACCCGGCTCCACCACGCCCAACGAGCGGTGGCCTACGCCCGCAAGCACCTATCGACCGAAGCGGCCCTGAATCGCCGTGTTGATTTCTGGAACGAACGACTATTCAAGAACAAAGAGGGGTTAGGGGCCAGGGATCAGAGGTTGAAATATTTAGGGTACCCTTGATACCGAAATCCTGGCCCCTGACCCCCGGCCCCTGACCCCTGATCCCTGACCCCTGACCCCTGACCCCTGGCCCCTGACCCCCTAAACTAATGATTCTGGCCATTTTTGCATGTGCCTTTGCCGTGCTGTGCGTCATTTGCGCGGCAGTTTGGAAACGTGAGAGCCGCGGACGGCTTATCCTCACGCCGCTGTTGGTATTCTGCGCGAACGACGTTTTCCGCGTCTGGCCCGCGGCAATCTACGCGCGATACACGGGCATTTCCGAAGACCTCTACCCGACGTTTGTCATCCTGGCTGCCACGTTTGCGTTTTTGATCGGCTACGTAGTGGCCGGCGACGTGATCGGCTGGCGAACTTCCAACCCGTTATCGTTCTGGAAACGTCCGATACTTAGGGCTTCGGCAGGCGCACACCTGGTTGCCATAGGCGTCTGCTCGACGCTACTGATTCTTGCAGCGATGTATCTCTACCAAGGTCTTCCTCCAACGGTAATTTCCGTCACTCGCCTTGCACGGGAGGGCCACGCCGGCGGAGTGGCCGGGTTCGCGGCCCGGGAGCGGGAGAAATACACCAAAAGCCACTACTTCGGCGGAGAGTACAGGGGCCAGGGGATCATTCGTGAATGCATGTCGATCGGTTGGCCGCTGCTGACGGGGATAAGCCTGTTGCTCTATCTACAACGCCGCAGTCACTTGCGTCTAGCTCTCTCGCTGGTGCTTCTGGCCGCTTGTCTTGTTTTCATTGCCGGAGACGGCACCCGGGGAGCCGTACTCTGGGCGATGATCTCGCTGGTGGTTACGCTTTCGCTGGTAATCCGCATGCGCCTTCGGACATTGTTCTGGATCGGCTTGGTGCTGCTGGCGACATTTTTCGGCCTGAGTTCGGTCAAAAAATTCGCGGGCTACGCCCAGGAAGGAACCCTTCTGAAATCCGGCAGCAGGCGAACGGCCGAACGTATTTTCGTGGGCAACGGCATCAATACGGTTTACGTAATCGAACTGATCAGGTCCGGGCGGTTGGAGCCGCGGCACGGCGACATCCACATGACCGACATGCTCAACAGCCTGCCGTCCGTAAGGGTGGGAGTCTCTTTCTCGCACGAGTTGTACCGAACGCTCTATCCGTATTCGCAAAAAACGACTTACTCCACGATGACGTATCTTGGAAAGCTCTACGGCGACTTCGGCTTGGCAGGCTCCGTGGCCGGGTTTTTCATATTGGGGTTCTTCACGATGCTGGCAAGCCGGTTCCTCTTCAGCCGGCGAAAGACCGTTTTGAATACGGTAATCATCGGAGCTTTGCTCTTGCGGTTGGGGAACCTCGGCATCAGCGGCCCCTTTGCGCTGATTGCTTTCACCGTCGTCGCGTTGACCGTGGCAACGTGCTACATCGTCTCCTTTGGAATTGCGCACCACTGCGAACAGACAACCCCAAGCACACTCGCACAACGCCGGCCAGAGCTTTCGAAAGGTTGAACAATGGCTCGCACGGAAAACAGAGCAAAACTGCTGCACGTAACCACCGTACCGCAATCGCTACGTCTGCTTGCCGGCCAGGCCGGCTACATGAGATTGCGGGGAATCGACAGGGGAATCGACAGGGGAATCGACACTTCGGCCGTTTCCTCGCCGGGAGACGCACTCCAGACGCACTCCTCGTTGGAAGCTGTTCCCGTCCACCCCGTTGCCATGTCGCGGCGAATTACACCGCTGGGTGACTTGATGGCCCTGGTTCGCCTGTGGCGCCACTTGCGGCGGATTCGGCCGGACATCGTTCACTCGCACACGCCCAAAGGCGGGTTGTTGGGGATGCTCGCGGCATGGCTGGCGCGGGTTCCGGTGCGCGTCTATCACATCCGCGGCCTGCCGCTTGTAACCAAAACCGGATGGAAACGCAGGCTGTTGTGCTGGACCGAGAGAATCTCTTGCCGCCTGAGCCACCAGGTCTTGTGTGTCAGCCGGTCGGTGGCCGAGGTGGCCGTCGAGGAAGGTCTTTGTGCCCGCGGTAAGATCAAGGTATTGGCCGCCGGCAGCGGAAACGGCGTGGATGCGCTCCAGCGGTTCTGCCCCGACCGGTTCAGTGCCAGGGCCGGCCTTCGCATCCGCGCGGCCAACAACATCCCGCCCAAGACGCCGGTCATTGGCTTCATCGGACGCATTGTGCGGGAAAAGGGCCTGGTGGAACTTGCCGAGACCTTCCGGATGCTGCGGGAGGAGTTCCCCTCGCTTCATCTGCTGATTGTCGGCCGGTTCGAATCGGAAGACCCGCTGCCGGAGAAGGTGGAATGTCTGTTGCGCAATGACGATCGCATCCACCTGGCCGGGTACGTGGCCGAGACACCCGCGTTTTACGCGGCGATGGACCTGCTCGTGCTTCCCACTTACAGGGAAGGTTTTCCCAACGTGCTTCTGGAGGCTGCCGCAATGGGGCTTCCGGTTGTGGCTACACGCGTCCCCGGCTGCGTTGACGCCGTCCAACACGGTGTAACGGGCACGTTGGTTCCGGCGGCGGACGCCCAGTCGCTCGGCGAAGCTATTGGAGCGTACCTTCAAGACCCGTTCCTAAGGCGCAAGCACGGCCAGGCGGCGCGGACTCGCGTCTTGCAGGATTTTCGCCCCCGGCGCATCTGGGAGGCGCTATATCGCGAATACCTGAGATTGTTGCGCGAGCGGGGACTCGCAATCCCAGCCCGCGATCCAAAGACCGAAGTATGGCGAGAGGTAGCGTGAGGCAACTCGCAAGAATTAACATGCCAGGTAACCGTTCATTGCTTCCACGGGAACGATGAACCGGGCCACGGATGAAACACTGATGAAACACGGATAGAGAAAGCAAGGTGGTCCTTTAGTTCTACTGCCTGGGTTTTGAAATCAACCGAACCCAATGGCAACACATCGGTTATGGACTCTTGATCTACCACGAAGGACACGAAGTACACGAAGAGAAGAAGGAGCAGACATCGAGAAAACACGGTTCATCAACCTATTGTTCCTTGCTTCGTGCTCTTCGTGTGCTTCGTGGTTTTCTGAAGGAATTGGCGGAACCCCTTGAATAGAAGAATGTTCTGTTGATTGTAGACTTCAGACAGTAGAATTAGGGAGGACACTAATTCTGAAAATGCTTCATCTCAATCCGTGTTCAATCCGTGTTTCATCCGTGGCCGAGAGATTCCCGACCCGTTTTCTGGTAGACCATTTGTTGCGAGTTGCCTGACTCGCCCACATCACACGAAATGAGCAAGATAACAATTATCAACCCCGAACGACGCCTCGCGGCGATCCGAATCAAGTACGCGCTGGACAGAGTTGTTGCCCTTGTGCTGTTGATTGTCGGCTCGCCCTTGTTGGCCCTGATTGCGATTGCGGTCAAGCTGGAAGACGGTGGGCCGATCTTCTTTCGCCAGGAGCGGCTCGGAATCAATGGATCGCGATTCCTGATCTGGAAGTTCCGCTCGATGGTTCCGGGCGCGGACGGACTACTCGACCGGCAAGGCAGTGCCCGGAGTATCCATCGAATTACCCGTGTCGGACGCATACTCCGCCGGCTTAGCCTGGATGAACTGCCGCAACTGATCGACATCCTGCGGGGAGAGATGTCTTTCGTCGGCCCGCGACCAACGCTCCCCGACCACTGGGAGCGCTACACCGAAGAGCAAAAAGGGCGAACCGCAATGCGGCCGGGGATCACCGGGTTGTCGCAGGTCAACGGGCGAAACACACTGAGCTGGTCCAAACGAATCGAGGGTGATCTGCGGTACGTTCGGGAGTATTCCCTCCGGTTGGACTTTTTCATTTTGCTGCGTACCGTCCGGGTGGTTCTGTTTCAAGAAGGCATCGTAATGGACCGGAACCCCGAGCAGGTGGATGATCTGGGCCGAAAAAGGGACCAGGTTTAATTTGCCGGAACGGCCCGGAGGGTGCTTCGCACAAATTAAACCTGGTCCCTTTTTCGGCTCGACAACCCGAGCAACTCACGGTAAAGGCCGATTGATGAATCGGGGTAGATCGATGAATCGGAAGGAACCGCAACTGGCGCCTGCCTTCGGCAAGAATCCCGCCGAAGAGGATTTTCTCCGCCGGCTGAACGGGATTCTGGCACCACACGAGCAAGCCGATTACCGGGACTTGCCCGAGCGGTTTCCCACTCTGCACATCGTGGGCGCGCCGCGTTCGGGAACGACCCTCTTGCACCAGGTCGTCGCTTCCTGCTTGGACGTCGGCTACATCAACAACCTGATCGCGGCGTTTTGGCGGGCGCCCGTCCACGGCATCCGGCTCTCCAACAAACTGCTTGCCAAGGTTCCCGTCTCATCGTTCCGCTCGCGGTACGGTCGCACCTCGGGCATCCACGAGCCGCACGAGTTTGGATATTTTTGGAGTTCGGTCCTGGGTTACGACGAGATGCGCCAGCGGGACGAAGCCTTCGAGGAGCAGATCGACTGGGCCCGCCTCCGCTTGACCTTGATAAACATGGCCGAAGCCTTCGGCCGGCCGCTGGTTTTGAAGCCTTTTCTCCTGGCCTGGCACATCGCCCGACTACAGACAGTCATGCCCAAGGCGTGCTTCGCGTGGATTCGGCGCGATCCGCTGCAAACGGCCCTATCGATAGTGGAACTGCGCAAGAAGTACACCGGCTCGGTGGAAACCTGGGTGGGCCTGAAGCCGGCTGAATATGCCTGGCTGAAAAACGAACCCTATTGGACTCAGGCCGCCGGACAGGTTCACTACGTCGAAAAATCGATCCAGAGCCAGATCGAGGCTGTCGGCGGACGGAACGTCTTGACGGTCGACTACGAAGACCTTGCCGAGAACCCAAGGGCAGTGGTGCGGCAGATTCAGGAACTGCTCGGACGTAACGGCTTTCGCCCCGACTCGACCGCCGAGCCGCCCGCATCCTTCACTGCCCGCCGAAGAACCCCGCAAGACACCGAGGATTACGAGCGCGTCCGTCGGGAAGTCGAGCGGCTCCGCCGTGATTAACCCGCATTTATCACCAACCAGGGACGTACCGAAACAGTGTGCCACTGCTTCGCCAGAAGCAGTGCCGCGAAAACTCCCGGCAAAACACTGCTTCTAGCGAAGCAGTGGCACACCGTGATGAGAAATGCGGGATAGGGACGAGTTTCACGCCCGGTAGGCGGGAAAATGGCCTTCTCGCGGCTGCCACGTCACGCCGTTTTGCGCGGCAAACCCCTTTCCTGCACTCAGTAACTCGGAGTATGCCTGCTCTTCGAACGTCCGATATCCGAGCATGAACGGAACGCTCCCGGTTGGAGCGAAGGCGGCCTTGTATTGGTATATCCCGTCCTCGGGCTCGTAGCCGCCGCCCAGGACAAAACAACTCTTCTCTTGGCTCTTTGCCCAGAGCATGATTTCGTATTTGAGCAAGTCGTTCGGCCGCAAGTCGAAGGCCCCGCTGTCGGTTCCGCCGAGAAAGGAATAAACGACTCGCGACGAGATCAGCACCAGTTCGGTCGAGACTACTCGACCCCGATGAAATGCATGGAAGAAGGCGATTTGTCCGGCCAGATCGGTTCGCAGTGTCCGAAAGAAGTCGTTTTGGAAAAAGTAATCGTCCCGGGCGCCGCGGCGTCGCATGGTATTGACGTACACTCGCAGGAAATCGGCAAGTCTCGCTCCGGCAAGGTCGACTTCCACTCGCACCCCGCTTTGCCGAGCCTTTTTGACGTTCTTTCTAACCTTGTGCTTGAATTCCATCCAGAGGGCATTTTCGTCGATACGCAGATCGCGGACGACATTCTTGCGATTCTCCCTAAGCGTGCCGGGATGGCGCAGTATCCTGTCGTCGAAGAGCGAGAACCTGACAAACTCCGATACAACCGCGTTCTCTTTGGCCCAGGCGTTGAAGCTCGGCCAGAAAACGTTCTCCAACTCGACCCGACTGCGGCAGCCCCAGAAATACGCGCCGCCGTAGCCGTACGGGCTGACGATGTCCGCGGCGCGACCGAGGGCGGGCGTCCAATACGGTTCGCTGCCCAGGTCGCGGAAGATGAAAGGATAAAGCACCTTGCCCTGGTCCGAGTCCAAACATGCACACAACGGTCGATCGCGGCCGGTGCTGAACAACTTCACGTAGTTGGGATGGGCAAATACTTCCCTCTCCGGCCACGACCGCCAAAACCGTGTCCACTCGATGTGATCGTTCGGGTCGTTGGCGCATAGAACGCGGAACGTTGTGTCGGGCTTGTCCATGCCCAGTGTCTCCTCGGCGTTCGGCGGGCGGAATTTTACACTCGGTCCCAAGCTCTGCTTGGGACCGCACCGCTGGAGAGTAGCGGGTTCCCAAGCAGAGCTTGGGAACCAGGTTACGGGAATTTGCAGGCGGGAGTGTGACAAAAACACCACCAAGCGTCAACCCCAAGCAGGAGCCAGGGAGCCAGGGGGGTGCAGG
>JAUWJC010000439.1 GCA_030607895.1 Pirellulales bacterium | reverse complement strand
GGCGCCTCGCAGGGGGCTTCGCACAAATTAAACCTGGCCCCTTTTTCGCCCCATTAGACCTCGGCGGAGCCGGGGGTTCGGGGGAAGGGGAGCACGTCGCGGATGTTGGCCATGCCGGTGATGAACTGGATCACTCGCTCCAGGCCCAGCCCAAAACCGCTGTGGGGAACCGTGCCGTATCGACGCAGATCCAGATACCACCAGTAGTCCTCGGCGTTAAGGTCCTGCTCGGCCATCCGCTCTTGGAGCACGTCGAGCCGCTCTTCGCGCTGGCTGCCGCCGATGATCTCGCCCACCTTGGGAACCAGAACATCCATCGCCCGAACCGTGCGGCCGTCGTCGTTTACACGCATGTAGAACGGCTTGATGGTCCGTGGGTAATCGTACAAGATCACCGGGCACTTGAAGTGCCGTTCGGTCAGATAGCGTTCGTGTTCGGCCTGCAAGTCGGTGCCCCAGTCGATGGGGAAGTCGAACTTCCGGCCGGAGTTCTTCAATATCTCGATTGCCTCGGTGTACGGCAGCCGCACGAACCGGCTGGCGACGATCCCTTGGAGCGTTTCGAGCACGGTCTTGTCGATTCGCTTGTTGAAGAACTCCATGTCTTCGGGACATTGGTCGAGTACGTCGCGGAATATCCGCTTGAGGAACCGCTCGGCCAGGTCCATGTTGTCGTCAAGCTCGAAGAAGGCCATCTCGGGCTCGACCATCCAGAACTCGGCCAGGTGCCGGCTGGTGTTGGAATTCTCCGCGCGGAAGGTGGGGCCAAAGGTGTAAGCCTTCCCCAGCGAGCAGGCAAAAACCTCGGCATCAAGCTGCCCGCTGACGGGCAGAAACGTGGGCCGATCGAAGAAATCCTCCGCAAAGTCGATTTCCGGTCCCTTTTTGGGCGGGTTTGCCAGGTCGAGCGTGGTAACCTGGAACATTTCGCCCGCCCCTTCGCAGTCGCTGGCCGTGATAATCGGCGTGTGAATGTACAGAAACCCCTCGTCCTGGAAAAAACCGTGAATCGAGCGGCAGACGCAGTTGCGGACCCGGGCGATTGCACCGAATGTGTTGGTCCGCGGACGCAGGTGGGCAATTGTCCGCAGGAACTCGAACGAGTGTCGCTTCTTCTGCAGCGGATAGGTCTCCACGTCGGCCAGGCCGTGGACGGTGACCTCCTCGGCCTGCAGTTCGGTAGCCTGACCCTTGCCGGGTGACTCCTTGACCGTGCCGCTTACGGTAATGCTCGATCCGGCCGAAAGCCGTTTCACTTCCGATTCGTAGTTGTCGAGTTCGCCGCCGGCAATGATCTGAATGTTGCCGAAGCAGGACCCGTCGTTCAGTTCGATGAAGCTGAAGCCGGCCTTCGAGTCGCGCCGCGTGCGGACCCAACCTCGCAGGATCACTTGACTGCCGATAGCGCCGGCGTCGCGGGCTTTGGCAATGGACATCGTCTCTGGCATTGCATGAACCTCTTATGGGTTTAAGCCGTTAGGTGTCTCACGTTGTAACTTCCGCGCGCCGTGCGCGTATGTTTGGTAGTCTTGTTTAGCCGCCGCGTTCACGCGGCGCAATTTCCCGGCGTGGCCGCCGGGGCTTAACGACATGGGCGATGGTCAACATTGAACCCCATCTGGTTGAGTTGCTTGCGGATGTTACTATCGGCCAACAGCTTGCGGAAGGCGATCACGGCCGGCCGGTCCAGCCGGGTTTTGGGGATGGCGAAATCGTAGTGTTCATCCTCCAGTGGGAGGAAGCCAAGGCCGGCGTCTTGGGCGACCCACTCGATGGCCACACCCCAGTCAGCCCGACCTTGAGCCACGGTGGCCGCTACGGCGTTGTGGCTCTTCGTCTGCACGGCGTATCCGGCCGGAGTGCTTCCGCCGAGTAGCCGATCGATGAGTATCCGCGTGCCGCTACCCCGGTTGCGATTGACTATCAGGCAATCGGGATTGTCTTTGACCCGCTCGATCGCCTCGCGTGCGTCGAGGCCTTCGAATCGTTCATCCCCGGGGCGGAACAACACGCCCTGCAAACGGCCGTAGCCTTCGATAAGTTCCAACTCGGGCGTCAAGAATGAAACATTATATCGGCCCGTTTCGGGATCCAACAGGTGCATGCCCGCCACGTCGCACTCACCCCGCCTGGCCGCCTGCAATCCGCCGGTCGATCCGACTGCCATGAACTTGGTGGTAAACCCTTGGTCGTGCAGCCGGCCGAGCAGGAAGTCGAGCCCTACGCAGTGGCTGCCGATTACAACCAAGTCGGCCGGATGAAGCTGGTCGGCGAGCAGTTGAACGCGCACGGCCGTGCCCGCGGAGATGATCTCTTCATGTCGGGCGATGGTTACGAACCCGTCGGCCCGGCCGAATGAGGTTACCGATCCTGATCCTTTACCCATTGGATAGACGGCCAACCGGCCGCCCGCTTCGACCAGGCCGACCAGGAGGTATTCGGTCCGGCCGATTTCGGAGTTCACTTTAACGGCCATGTGGCCTTCGACGGTTTCCCCGGCAGCGGCCGGGCGGCCGCCCACTCTGCGTATTACCGGGGCAACGAACTCGTGGAAGGTGAAGATGGCCGAGGTTGGGAAGCCGGGTAGTATCACGACGGGCTTGCCCCGATGTGCGGCCAGGCAGATCGGCTTGCCCGGCTTCAGTGCCACGCCGTGCGCCACAATACCCGGCTCGGAAAGCTCGCCGACGACCCGGTACGACAGATCACCCGCCCCCTTGCTGGTGCCGCCGGAAAGCAACACCACGTCGGCCTCGGCCAGCGCCCGGTGCAATCGCTCGCGCAACTGGTTCAGGTCGTCGCGGACGATACCCAGAGGGATCGGCCGGGCGCCCAATTCGCGTACCGCGTCGGCCAGAATTCGGGCGTTGGAATCGAAGACCAGTCCGGGTCGCATCGGCTCACCCGGCTCGATGATCTCGTCGCCCGTCGAGATAATCGCCACCTTGGGCCGCCGTCGAACGGCAACCCGATCCGCGCCGATTGCCGCCAGCACACCGGTCTCCCGGCTGGTAAGCACTTGCCCGCAACGAAGCACCGTTTCGCCGGCCGTAACGTCGGTGCCGGTAAACGACACGCCGAAGCCGGGGGTTACCGCCTTGGTCACCAGCAGCTTGTCGCCATCGGTCTCGGTGTATTCGACCATCACCACGGCGTCGGCCCCGCGTGGAAGCATTCCGCCGGTGACAATCTCGATTGCCGTGCCGGGTGTCACCTGGCCGCTCGGAACCACGCCGGTGGAAAGCACTGCCGCAAGCAGCTTTAGCTCGCGGGGGTTTTCTTCCTGCGCGCCGTAGGTGTCGGCCGCTCGAACGGCGTAGCCGTCGTAGTTCGACCGGTCGAACGACGGCACGTTCACTCGGGCAACAACATCTTTGGCCAACACGCGGCCCAGCGCTTCATCCAGCGGAACCTTTTCGGGAGTCAACGGCTGGAACTCAATCGCCCCGCGGAACCGTCGCTCCGCCTCGTCCCGATCGATAACGTTGAGGAATTGTTCTTGAGTCATAAGAGAGTTGAGAGTTGAGAGTTGGACGGCGGACGTTGCGAAGCCGCAAGCGGCTCGTGTCTTGTTTCAATCATACAGGAACACTTCCACTTCCGTGCCTGGTGGATATCCTTCGCTGTCGGGTGGGACGAGCACGAAGCCGTCGGCGCGGGTGGTGGAGGAAAGGACCGACGCGCCGGCGATGGCCAACGGCTCGATGCGGCCTTCGACCAGCCTCACTCGCATGTAATCGAGCCGGCCGACGGTCGATACGATCTTTCGCGCCAGCACGGCCGATGTTCGAGTATATGGCCAATCGGCCCGGCGGCCGCACAACAGCCGGATGGCCCGGCCCGCGAAAAAGTCGTATCCGCAAAGGCACGAAACCGGGTTGCCCGGCAAGAGAAAAACAAGCCGACCATCGAGCAAACCCATGCCCGTCGGACTGCTCGGCCGCATGGCGATCCCGTGGATGGGCAATTGGCCGTGCTCGGCAAGCAGTGCCGGCGCGTGGTCTTCGCGACCCACGCTCGATC
>JAUWJC010000253.1 GCA_030607895.1 Pirellulales bacterium | reverse complement strand
GTTTAAGCAGACCAATCGTCGGCAGTTTCTGAAGTCAACCGTGGCCACGGGCACCGGGTTTTGGGTCGCCGGCAATCTGAAGACGGCGGCCGCGAAGTCGCCAAACGAGCGGATCGCGTTCGCCGCTGTCGGCATTGGCGGGAAGGGATCGAGCGACTCGAACGCCGCCGCCGCGAACGGTGATATAGTGGCCATTTGCGACGTTGACGAAAAGCGGCTCGCCGGCGCGGCCAAGAAATACGCCAAGGCCAAAACGTATACCGACTTCCGCAAGATGCTCGAAGAGAACGAAGGACGCATCGACGCGGTCACCGTGAGCACGCCCGACCACGCACATGCCGTGGCCGGCCTGATGGCCATGCGAATGGGCAAGCACTGCTTCTGCCAGAAGCCGATGACCCACTCGATCCATGAAGCCCGGCTGATGGGCCGGGTGGCGCGCGAGAAAAAGGTTGCCACGCAGATGGGTAACCAGGGCACGGCCCTGTCGGGACTTCGCGAGGCGGCCGCGGTAATCAAGGCGGGTGCCTTGGGGCCGGTGAGCGAAGTACACGTCTGGACGAATCGGCCCATTTGGCCGCAAGGCGGGCCGCGGCCAAAGGAATCGCCCTGCCCGGAAAACCTCAAATGGGACCTCTGGATCAGTCGGGCACCGTACCGGCCTTACGCCAAGGGATATCACCCCTTCGCTTGGCGTGGATACTGGGACTTCGGCACGGGCGCACTGGGCGACATGGCCTGCCACACGATGAACATGCCCTTCATGGCCCTCGATCTGCGCGATCCGATTTCCGTGCAGGCCGAGACCTCCGGCCACAATAAGGACAGCTATCCGAAATGGTCGATCATTACCTACCAGTTCCCCGCGACCGACTCCCGGCCCGCCCTGAAAATGGTCTGGTACGACGGCGGCAAGCGGGCGCCCAAGGAACTGATCGACGGCAAGAACCCCAGCGGAAGCGGCTGCGTGGTCATCGGCGCCAAGGGCAAGCTCTATTCGCCGGGCGATAACGGCGCCGCCTTCGAGTTGCTCGGCGATGTCGAGAAACCCAAGGTGGAATACCCCAAGTCGCCCGGCCACTTCGCCGAATGGGTCAGGGCTATCAAGGGCGGCGAGCCGGCCGTGTCGAACTTCCCCGACTACGCCAGCTCGCTGCCCGAAACGGTTCTGTTGGGTAACCTGGCAGTCTGGGTCGACGGAGATAAGGTCGAGTGGGACGCCAAGAACCTCAAGGCCACCAATATCTCCGGCCTGGAAAATATCATCAAGCCCGTCTGCCGAGAAGGCTACACACTGTAGTAGAGTTGAGAGTTGAGAGTTGAGGGTTTACACTCGGTCCCAAGCTCTGCTTGGGACCGCACGGAACCCTATTCCTGGCGAGTGGTAGGTTCCCAAGCAGAGCTTGGGAACCAGGTGAAAGGGGCGAGGGTTCAGGGACGAGGGACGAGTTGACGTGGAAATTGAATGTCTGTGTGCGGGAATCCTGTTCTCCGACCTTACTTGTACGCCGGTGTCTCGGGTGCCCGACGAGGGCCAATTGGTTCTTACCGACGGGATACAGCTTAGCCTGGGTGGATGTGCATCGAATACCGCCTTGGACCTGGCCCGGCTGGGTATCAATGTGGGCGCCAGCGGATGCGTGGGTGAAGACACCTTCGGGCAGTTCGTCATCGACACATTGAACGCCGGCCGGGTCGACACGAATGGGATACATCGGGTCCGGGGAATCGGCACGGCCAGCTCGATGATCATCAACGTCAAGGGTCAGGACCGACGGTTCATTGTATCGCCCGGTGCAAATACGCGGTTTGCCGTTAAACACATCCCCGCCAACTGGATTCGCCAGACCAAGATACTTTACATAGGTGGATACCTGTTGATGCCGGGGCTGGAAACCGACGAGATGGTCGACCTGTTCCGCTCTGCCCGGGCTGGCGGAACCAAGACCGTGCTGGACGTCGTCCTGCCCGGCGACGCCGAGTGCTGGAAGGCCGTCGCGCGGCTGCTGCCCGAAACCGACGTCTTTTTACCCAACGACGACGAGGCTCTCGCCATGACCGGCCTGGCCGATCCGCTCGATCAGGCCAAACAGTTCATGGATGCCGGCGCCCAGACGGTTGTTATTACCCGCGGCTCGGAAGGAAGTATCTTGATAACCGACGGCCTTAGGCTGCGGGCCGGTGTGTATCCCACGGAGTTTGTAGGCGGGACCGGCCCGGGTGATGCCTTTGACGCCGGATACGTTGCCGGTCTCCTGGCCGGCGAAGACCCGGCCGGCTGCTTGCGGTGGGGAAGCGCCCTGGGCGCAAGCTGCGTCCGCTCAATCACCGCCACCGAAAGCGTCTTCAACCGACCGGAAGCCGAAGCGTTCATGCAAGAGCACGAATTGAAGATCGAGGAGTTTTAAGGAAGTCGGAAGGGCCGTAGGGTGGGCATTGCCCACCGAAACCGTCAGTGTATGCTGCCGGTGGGCAATGCCCACCCTACGGCTATCAACTCACACAGGTAAACAATGCGAATTGGTGTTTTTTGTAGCGGGGGCGACGCGCCGGGAATGAACGCTTGCGTGCGGGCGGTGGTTCGCTCCGCGCTGGGGGTGGGACACGAGGTGGTCGGAATTCTGCGCGGCTACCACGGCCTGCTGGCGGAAGAGTTCTTCATTAACGCCCGAGGCGAACCGTTGATGTCGCTCCGTTCGGTTTCCAATTTGTCGAAACTCGGCGGCACGATCCTTCACAGCAGCCGCAGCGACGAGTTCCGCACCGAGTCCGGCCGAAAAAGATCGGCCGCCATCCTGAAAAAGCACAAAATAGACGCCCTGATCCCCATCGGCGGCGACGGTACATTCAACGGTGCCGTTGCCCTTGCCCGACACTGGGACGGCCAAATCATCGGCTGTCCCGGCACAATCGACAACGACCTGATGGGAACGGACTATACCATTGGATTCGCCACCGCCGTCGAGACGGCCGTCGAGGCGGTCGACAAGCTCCGCGACACGGCCGATAGTCACGAACGCATGTTCCTGGTTGAAGTGATGGGCCGGCACAGCGGTTACATCGCGCTGTTCACGGCCCTGGCCGCCGGGGCGGAAGTCGTCTGCATTCCCGAAACCCAAACCGATATTCGGGAAATTATCGATCACCTCAAAGAACTGAAGAAACGCGGCAAATCGTCGATCATGATCGTCGTGGCCGAAGGGGACGAATTGGGCGGCGCCGACATCCTGAACCGAGACCTGCTGGAGGCCGGTTGCCCATTTCCCACCCGGGTGGTCACACTTGGCCACTTGCAGCGAGGCGGTTCGCCCGCACCGGCCGACCGCATCTTGGCCAGCCGCTTGGGCGATTTCGCCGTCCGCTCGCTTCTGGCCGGACACACTGGCATGATGGCCGGCCAACTCCACGGCAAGCTGACCCTTACACCCTTCCCCGAAATCTACTCCACCCATAAGCCCCTGCCCGAAGGCTACCTAAAGCTGCTGGAAACGATGGCAAGTTGACGGCCACTGAAGAGGGGTTAGGGACCAGGGGTCAGGGGCCAGAATTTCGGCGTTAAGGTGCTCTCAAGATACTGGCCCCTGATCCCTGGCCCCTGATCCCTGGCCCTTGATCCCTGGCCCGAATGGCACTGATATTTTCGTAAGTAGCGGAGTACCAACGACTAAGCAACGCTATCACTGCAATGCTAGCAACGCCCAGCACGACGCGTGTTGAACTCAGCCCTTAGTCTTGGCAACGAAGACCATTGAAAACCTCTATAAAGGACAACTCACATAAATGCTACCAATGCTATGACAGCACCGTTAAAGTGTTGTTTCTCATCGACTTACGAAAATATCAGTGCCATTCATCCCTGGCCCCTGGCCCCTGATCCCTGGCCCCTGCTCCCTCTTCCTTTGGTTGTGGCCAACGGCCGCGCTGGGATGTAAGACCCTATTCAACCATTCAACCATTCAACCATGCTGCTTGCCAATTGACCTGGACTAGCGGAGCCGTTTTTGGGAGACTTCCGCCTCTTCTGGAACCACTTTCAAGGCACGCGACGCAATGTCCCGTTCTCTTGCTGCTTTCGCCCAAGCGATTTCCAGCCGCTTCTGCCGCCTGACGGCGACGGGTCTGGCATGTCTGGTCCTGGCGGGCTGTACGAATCTGGACCTTCGCGGCGAACCGTTCCGCGACGACGCGGCGTTCGACTGGTCCGGGCAGGTCCGCCAGTCGAGCGACCGGGCCGATTTCTTCGGGTTCAGTAACAAAGCCCGGCAGGTCGAAAAAGACCTCGGCGTCCGTTAATCGTGCCGTCGCGCCACGGGCATGTCTTTGTGGTCTTCCGCCCGCCCTCTCCCGTTGTCGCGAAGCCAGCCGGCTCCTACAATTGGGGGGAAAAAGGTGACAGGCACCTTTTTCCCAGCCAGATTGCACCGTGGACTACGCGATGGTAAACGACACCCAGAAGCTGTACGAACAGGTCTGCCGCCACGCCCGACAGACCGCGGTTCTGCGCTCAATCGAAGAGGCGCTGGGCTGGGACGAACGGACCATGATGCCCCAGGCCGGCGGGGAGCATCGGGCCGAGCAGATGGCGCTGCTGTCGGGAATGATCCACCAGCGCGAGACCGATCGGCAATACGGAGATCGGCTGGCCGAGTTGGCCCAAGACTCCCTGGCGGCAGACGAACTGAGCGAGACCGGGGTCAATATCCGCCGGTTGAAGCGGCAATACGAGAAGAAAATCAAGCTGCCGCGCTCGCTCGTCGAGGAGTTGACCCGGACCGCCGTCCTCGGTCAACAGTCGTGGCAGGAAGCCCGACGCAACAACGATTTCCCCGCCTTCCGCCCCCTCTTGGAAAAGACCTTCCCCCTCAAGCGTCAAGAGGCCGAAGCGCTGGGATATCGCCAGTGCCCTTACGACGCGCTGCTGGATGATTACGAGCCGGAACTGCTCACCTCGACTGTTGCCGATGTGCTGACCGGTTTGCGGGATGAACTGGTCACGCTGGCCGACGAAATCCGCGGAAGCCGTCGTCGGCCTAACGTGGCGATACTCAAGCAAACCTTTCCGGTCGATCGGCAGGAGTCGCTCGGCCGAGAGGCGGCCGGCTTGATCGGCTTCGATTTCAACCGCGGGCGGCTCGACCGGACGGCACACCCTTTCTGTTGTTCGCTCGGTCCTCGCGATTGCCGGATCACCACCCGGTTCGACGAGCATCTCTTCGACTCGGCCTTCTTCAGCATTTTGCACGAGTCGGGTCACGGGCTTTACGATCAGGGTTTGCGGGAAGACCAGTACGGCTTGCCGCTGGGTGAAGCGGTTTCGCTGGGTATCCACGAGTCGCAGTCGCGGCTGTGGGAGAACCTGGTCGGCCGTGGCCGGCCGTTCTGGGAATACCTCTACCCCAAAGCACAACAGCATTTTCCGCAAGCGTTGGGCGATGTTTCTCTGGACGACTTTTTCTTCGCCATCAACGATGTCCGGCCTTCCCTGATTCGCGTGGAAGCCGACGAGATCACCTACAACCTGCATATCCTGATTCGCTTTGAGTTGGAGCGAGCACTGCTGGACGACAAACTGAAGGTGGCCGATTTGCCGGACGCTTGGAACGAACAGTATCGCCGCTGCCTGGCAGTCGTTCCGTCCGGCGATGCCGACGGCCTCCTGCAGGACGTCCATTGGAGTGCCGGCCTGGTGGGCTACTTCCCTACCTACGCGCTTGGCAATATGTACGCCGCACAGCTTCTTGAGAAAGCTAATGCAGACTTGGGCGATTTGGGACATGGGTTTTCGCGGGGAACATTCCGCCCCCTGCTGGAGTGGCTCCGCAAGAGCATCCACCGGGAAGGCCAGCGGCGTTTTGGCCCGGCACTGATCGAACACGTCAGCGGTCGGTCCCCGTCACATGCCTCGTTGATTGAGCACCTGCGAACCAAGTTCTGCCCGCTGTATGGAATTTCCTGAGCGGAAAAAGGGACCAGGTTTAATTTGCCGGAACGGCCCGAAGGGTGCTTCGCACAAATTAAGCCTGGTCCCTTTTTCGGCTCCAGAAGCGAGAATGCCCCGACAACAACCGCCTTTCACCGGAAGAATGTCAAAGTCAACCCTAGCCAACAACGTCCGGCGGTTGCTAAACTAGATGGACAGGATACGCAAACCCGGGAGTTATTTATGTCCACCGCCTACAAATGCCCTAAATGCGACCAATTGATTGCCGTTCCGGACGGTATTGACGACACCGCGCAGGTCCACTGCCCGCTCTGCGGTGAGGACGTTGCCGTTGACGAATTGGTCGAGCCCCTGGATTTGATGATGCCGCCAGAGTTGCTGCCGGAGGCCACCCTTGCCGTGGAAAGCATCGAGGCCGATGCCTCCAATCCCGAAACTGACGAAGACGAAGACGAGGAAGAACTGGAAGACGAGTCCGAAGAAGAAGAGGAGGAAGAAGAAGATG
>JAUWJC010000242.1 GCA_030607895.1 Pirellulales bacterium | reverse complement strand
CGGGCAGTGGTCAACCTGCTGCCCTTACACCCGACAAGCAGGGCATTGTCCGACTCGACACCCGACCCGGCGAGCAATTCGTCTTCGAGCCGGGCAGATAACGGCCCTGTCGGTGTGACCTGGTTCCCAAGCTCTGCTTGGGACCGCACCGCACCGTACTGCTAGAGAGTAGCGGGTTCCCAAGCAGAGCTTGGGAACCAGGTCAAACCGACAGGGCCGTTATCTGCCCGGCTCGAAGACGAATTGCTCGCCGGGTCGGGTGTCGAGTCGGACAATGCCCTGCTTGTCGGGTGTAAGGGCAGCAGGTTGACCACTGCCCGGACGAACCACGCGAACCGCCGGCCAAGGACTCAACAGCCGCAACGGACCACCAACCGTCGAAGTCACGGTCAACGCAGTGGTTTTGCCGTCCTCGTGCCGGGCCGAGACGAGAAATCCTCCCTGTGTCCTAAGATCACGGAACTGGGCGTCGCGATCCGCCGGCCACGCCGGAAACACTCGGATCACGTCGCCAACGCTCTGCAACAACAACTCGGAAACACACATCGTGGCGCTGAAGTTCTCGGTGTAGTGGCCGAAGTCGTTGAAGCGGGCAGGTGGATCGAGCCGGTTCATCGTCACCGCGCCGTTCGGCCGCGACCGGGACGACAAGGCGTCGCGGACCCACTCCATCGTGCCGGGCATGCTCATCCGCGCCCGGGCAATCGACAGCATTACCGCCGAGTTGTTACCGTTCCATTTCAGGCGGTCGATGCTCCGCTTGAACAGATCCTTCTCGGCCGCGGGGGACCACCAGGTGACCACGTCTATGGGGAAGACGGGGGTGGCGGGCACGGCGATGTTGTAGTTGATCGGCGGCGCGTCCTGCATGTCGACAACAACCGGCTCGTCATCCGCCGTGGTCGGATACGGCGGCAGGCGCAACATGGCTTTCTTCCAGCGCGAAACCAACTCGGCGTCGCGCCCCAGGGTGGTGGCCCCTTCAATGGCCGCCGCGAAAATGTACCGGAACATGGCAATGTCGAACGTGCCGTTGCGGTTCCGTTGGAAGTTCTTGGTCCAGCCCCAATGCTCGGGCGAAATGCTGGGAGCCAGCACGACGGTCTTGTCGCCTTCGCACTGGTCGATGAAATCGGCTTGGAAGACGGCCACGTCGCGAACCGCCGGGTAAGCCACCTTATCGAGGAACTCCCGGTCCGGCTCGTACTTGTAGTGCCACCACAACGGCTGAACCGTGAAACCGTTCACGCCCAGGGTGAAAGCCCAGACGTGATGAAAATACTGCCGGCCCACCGGACTCTTGCACTTTTCCGGATGCGGAGGCTCGTAGGCAAACAAGACGTGCGGGAAGTACGCCCCGTTCATCGAAAAAATCTTCTTCGCAAGCCACCGTGCCCGGGGTAAGTACTCGGTTATCAGCCGATCGTAAGGCTCGGTCAATTCGGTGTGGTTGGAAGCGAACGCTCCCCAAAATGTCGCCTGGATGTTGTAGTTTGTGTGATAGTCGCCGTGCCAGGCCGGACTGTCGTTGATCAGGCTGGCGAAAAGGCCGGGTGAAATCGAGCCGGGTTTGCTGACGCACCGCAGAAAATACAGATTGCGGTACCAAATGTCACGGAGCACCGGGTCGTCGATATCGATCCCGCTGGCCGACCAGAACTTTGTCCATATCGCCTCATGCGACTGCACCAGTTCAGCCGTGTCGTCCTGGAGCGTGGAGCGGGCAAGTTCGACCGCCGCTGCTTGTGGATCGTCCGACTCGCGGCTCGTCACTATTGCCACCGCCTTCAAGTCGCCCCGGCTGGCCAACGCCACGGCGAAATTCATTCCCGGCCAGTCCGGATCGCCGGGTATCTCCTGGGCAAGCCAAGCTACGTCCTGGTGGCTGCCGGAAGTGTTTTGAGGAATATCGGCCGAGCGAACGGGCTGGAGTTCCGCGGCGGACTGCGAATTGATAAGAAACACGTTGCGGCCGGCCAGCGCGCGAATTTCGGCCCTGGGCTCGTCGCTGACGGAATTGGTGACTCGGGCAACCGCGCGGCCGATGTCAAGCCGGGCCGGGCCCGGCCGGTTGCCGAGCACCAGCCGACCGCATGCGCGTGGGCAAGGGTACGGGTGCGCGTGATAACTATCCGGCCCTTTCCATGTGGAACCCTTTTCGAGGATGATCGATCGATTGCCGTATATCGTCGGTCCTTGGGCGGCCAGACTCTTGATGAGTTTCAACGTGGGTAGCGGCGGATCGAGCTTCGAGTCGAGCCGGGCGTCCCAGACGTCGTTCTTGGTGAGCATCAACTTGAGATCTCCGCCTTCGCTGTAGATCAAGGCGTTGACATCGCCGTTGCCGATGAGCAGGCCGTAGTTGACGATGCTGTCGAGCCGGTCGACACCGATCGCGGCGGCGTCCAGCGCTTGCGGATACGGCGGAGCATTCCGCTCGGCCCGGGCTGAGACGGTCGAGTGAAGTACCAACAGCCAGATCGTCAATATCGCAACACGTTTCATTGGGTTCTCCCTGTTGTTGAATCGCCTGGAGACTGTACCCTTTCTCCCAAACCGTGCAGCGATTATACGCCATCGGCATCCCTCCTGTCCAGCCACGCAGCCGACATCAGTCTCTATTCCTTTCATTATCAGTGTTTCATCCGTGTTTCATCAGTGGCCCGGTTCTGTCTTGGGCGGCGGATAGCGTGCGTGAAATGGAATATGGTATTGCAAATTCCGAGCTAGAGCGGATAATTGGGGACCATACATCATGAGGCGGGGTAATTTGACGGGGTGATTTCGTGACAATAATCCAGACAAACAAGGCGGTCATCCTCGCCCGCGGGCTAGGCACCCGTATGAGGTGTGACGATGCCGCGGCACAATTGGATGATCGACAGAAGGCGGTCGCCGAGACGGGCGTGAAGGCCTTGATCCCCATCGATCGGCCGTTTCTCGACTACGTGCTTTCCGCCTTGGCGAAGGCCGGCTATCGGCGGGTGTGCCTGGTTGTCGGTCCGGACCATGACGCCATTCGCAAGTATTACGGCGAAACGGTCCGCCCACGAATACTCAGTATCGAATTCGCCGTGCAACAGGAACCCAACGGGACGGCCGACGCGGTTCTGGCCGCCGAGCAGTTTGCGGACGGCGATTCGTTCGTCGTTCTCAATTCGGACGATTACTACCCGATCGAGGCGCTGAACGCCTTGCACGAGAAAATCGGCTGCGGCGTGGCACTGTTCGACATGGAAAGCATGCTCAAGGGCAATATCGCCGAAGACCGCCTAAAGAGCTTCGCCGTGGGCAAGATAAACGGTTCGGGCATGCTGGAGCGGGTGATCGAAAAGCCTGACGAAGAGACCTTGGCCTCGATGCCGCGACCTCTGTGGGTCAGCATGAACTGCTGGCGGTTCGGCCCGGCCATCTTCGACGCCTGCCGGGCAATCCGGCCCTCGCCACGTGGCGAGCTCGAACTGCCCGATGCCGTGCAACATGCAATAGATGTGCTCGGCGAGCCGTTTCCAGTGGACGCCGTCCGGGCGCCGGTTCTCGACATCACCAGCCGCCAGGATATTGCACCGGTGGCCGACAAACTCGCCGGCTTGGAGGTGGAGTTCTAGTGAGGCAGAGCCTCAGACCAGCAGGGGTTCAGTGGATAGTGGGTAGTGGGCAGGTTTTGTTGCCGGGTGTTCGCTGCTTGAGTAAACGTGACGGTTGCGGTGCCCTCACGACGGTTGGCGGCGTTTACCCGCCCTGAAGACAGGGCGGCTCGGGGACAGGACGGCCCGGGGACAGCGATCTGAACCCGCCAACTATCAACTATCAACTATCAACTATCAACTATCAACTACTCACTGCCTTTCCAGCAGGCCCTCGCGCATGGCCAGATGGGCCAGATCGACGGACTTGTGGATATCGAGCTTTCTCATCAGCCGCGACTTGTGATTGTCGACCGTGCTTGTAGACAGGGCCATTCGCTCGGCACACTGCCTCACGCTGAGGCCGTCGGCCAGATAGACCAGCACTTCGATCTCGCGGGGAGTCAATTGTTCAAGGACGGCGCTATCCGTTGACGGTTGGAAACGGAGCCCGCGAGGAGTCTCGACCAGGTATTGCTTGACGGCCGGGCAGAACGCCTGCTGCCCGGCAGCCACCTGGCGGACCGCCTCGGCGATCTGGCCGAAGGTGGCATGTTTCGTCCAGTAGCCGGATCCGCCCACTCGCAAGGCTGCGTGGACATGCGCTTCGTGAACCGCGTCGTCCAGGAACAGCAGGAGGCTGCCTGCACAACTGGTAAGGATCGCCCGGCCGGATGCAAACGCGCCGTGCATCGGCAGCGAGATATCCATTATCACTACGTCTGGGCGGAATTCCATGGCCAGCCCCACGGCCTCATCGGCCCCGGCCGCCACGGCCACCTCGCGGATATCCTCCGTGGCACGAAACAGCATCACGAGACCCGCCCGAAACAAGGCGTGGTCGTCGACAATCAAAAGACGCGTGCTCGCGCCCGATTCAACCAGTACATCATCCAGGTTCATATAGGAAAGTGTACTGACCGGGGTGACAGCTAGATGTCACCCCGGCCGGAATTAGCCAGTAAATAATACAATCCTAATATAAAGCCGCGACCGGTGGTCGCGCACGAGACCGTAGAAATGCGGTTTTCCGAAACTTCCAGCGCGACCACCGATCGCGGCTTTATATCAGTATTGGGGCAAGACCACCACCACGCGGACGTCGCAGCCGTTGGTGTGGGTCGGGCCTGTCTTGATTAGGGCGTCCAGGGGCTGGAAGAAATGGTAAGCGTCGTTTCGGGCGAGGTAGTCGGCCGGGTCGAGGTTTTTTTGTCGGGCCATTGCCAGGATCGGGGCGTCGAGCACCGCTCCGGCGGCGTCGGTCGGGCCGTCCTCGCCATCGGTCCCGCCCGACAGAAGTGCCATGCCGGCCGCACCGTCGGCGGCCAGCCGCTCGAAGGCGGCCAGCACGAGTTGCTGATTTCGGCCGCCCAGTCCGCGCCGAGCTTCGTCGACCAGCTTGACCACCGGCTCGCCGCCGCTGATGAGGCAGTCGGGTCCCGACCGGTCGCGCATCTTCCGCGCCATCTCGGCCAGGTGCATGCCGATCCGTTCGGCCGGACCTTCCGACTTCGCGGCGCTCGTCATGGCCGGCGAGTACCCCAACCGCTCGGCCTCTCGGCCGGCGGCGTCGACTGCCACGCCGTTGTTGCCGATGATCAGGTTGGTCACACTCGACGACGGCCCTGCCCGAGCGGCATCTTGCTTGCGTTTTAGGTAATCGAAAACGAGGGGGGAAATTACGGCCTCCCGGGCGTGAAATTGATCGAGCACTTCCAAGGCGGCCCGGGGCGTGGATGAATCGTCCACGGTGGGTCCCGAGGCGATCACCTCGAGCGGATCACCCAGCACGTCGGAGATAATCATTGCCACCAGCCGGCCTGCCCGACACGCCCGGGCGAGTCCCCCGCCCTTGATCCGGCTGAGTTGCTTGCGGACCGTGTTGAGTTGTTCGATGTTGGCACCGGCCGCACTTAGATGTCGCGTGACGGCCAGTTTGTCGGCCAGCGTGATTTGATCGGCCGGCGCGGGCATCAGCGCGGATCCGCCCCCGGAAATCAGACACAGGCACAGATCGTCCGCATCGAGCGACTCGACCAATTTGAGTATTTCTCGCGAGCCGGCGGCCCCTTCCGCCGTGGGTTCGTTCACACCGGCAGGCCGGGCTGCGTGAAGCCGGATGCGGCTCAAGCGGCGGACGCAATCTTCCGGCACGTTGACCCAACCGGCCAGCCGCTTTTCCTTCATCAACCGCTCGCCGAGCACGTCCTCCACGGCAGCGGCCATTCCGGCGCCCGCCTTTCCGGCACCCACAACCGCAATCCGGCCAATCCGCTCCAGCGGCAGTCGTTGGCCGCCGATTACCAGCGTCGGACCATCTACCCGAAATGCCTGGCAAAGAAGCCGCTCGGAACGGACCGCATCGACGCCGGCCTGCCAGATTTGCAGGGCATCGCGACGGAGTTGATCGAGCGACTCGTTCGCGTCCATTTCTCGGTTACTTCCCTTTGGCCAACACCCCGTTAATGACCAGCGCTACCAGCAAGACGATACCGGTAAGCAGTTGCCGCGCCAAGTCGTCGATCCAATTGATCTGGATCAGGCCAACGCTCAGCACGGTGAACGTCAGCACGCCGATAACCGTTTTCCCCATGCTCCCCACGCCGCCGAAGAGGCTGGTTCCGCCGAGTACGACACAGGCGACCGAGCTTAGCAGAAGGTCCTTGTTCTGATCGAGCGTGACGTTGGTCATTCGTCCGGCATTGACCAGCCCCCCAAGCCCGGCAGTCACCGCGCAGCCGGCCAGGCAGGCGATCACGACCCGGTTGCTCCTCACGCCGGCCAGTCGGGCCGCTTCCCGATTGCCGCCCGTAACATATACATACCGGCCGAATCGCGTGTACCTCAAGACGAAAGGGTGCAGTCGCCCTGATGCCAAGGATTTCAGGGGATTTTCAGTATCTTTTAAGTGTAGTCGCTGCTGAGTTCGGCGTCAAGTAGGTGGATTGCTATTGCAAAGGAGGCGATTTTCCCGAGGAT
>JAUWJC010000606.1 GCA_030607895.1 Pirellulales bacterium | reverse complement strand
GGCCAATTCTGGGGCTTGACAACCGGGCGGTGGTTTGGTACATTTGTTCACCATGCCGTGTTGTGCCGTGACGTGGCGTGCCGTCCTTTGCGTGAGATCTATTGTTGGATTTTGGGGCGGCCAAAACGTCCAACAATTCGGGCGTTTGTAACTCGTTGTGGCGTGGAAAGTTACGGCGGCGAATGAATCGAGAGAAGTCCTCTTGACAAGAGTTTCGGTAAGGTAGGATCGCCATGACCCGACGATGTAAGTTGATGGTGGATAACAACTTGCAACCGCAGATGAGGGTCGATGGGAATTTATGGGCGGCTGGAGCATGCGTCCAACTGTCCAACAATTCGCAAAACCCCGAGAAAACGGCACTTGCCGGCGGACGTACATGGAGAATTCCTGACCGTCACGGATTTTGGGGAGTGCAGATGGGGTCATTTTTTCGGGTTATAATTGATGTAAGTGGTCTGCCTGGCCTGTCTTTCGCAGATTCATACTTCCCGGAAGGAGACTGCGTCGTGCCCAAGCCCGTGTCCGTAACAGCCGAGGTGCCCAATGCGGCCGACGATATGCGCTCGCCGACCGGCACGCGGCCGGATTCGGAGGACACTCGCGTGCGGGCCGAGCGGGTCAAGTCGCGGCCGGTGGTGCCGCTTGCGCCCGTCTCGCCGCCGACACCCGGCAGTGGCCCGCCGCCGGTACGGCCGAAAATCGATACCGAGCAGGCCGCTACGAATGTCCGGCGCCCGTGGTGGCTGCCGTTCGGGTTCCGCGGGTCGGCGAGTTGGGTGACCAGCTTGCTGTTTCACGCGGCGTTGATTCTGGTTTTGGGTTTGATGGTTCAGGCCACCCGACCGGGCGCGGCATCGCACGGCCTGACCGCTTACATCGCCCGGCCGGTTCCGCTGGAATCGTTCGATCGAGAAACACCCGACGCTTTGCAGTCGCCCAGGCGAAGTCCGATAGTAGCCAGCCCCATGCCAACGGACCGCGATTACGGAGTCCCGCGGGTGGAGCAGCCGGCAGAGCGGCCGTCCGACGGTCAGCGTGGCGGCCGGGCGGCGGCCAGTTCGAGCCTTCCGCCCAAGGTCGACTGGATGAAGCAGGCCGACGCGGACGTGAAAGGCTCACTTGCCGGTCGCGGCCAGAAAGCCCGGGCATTGCTGGCCGGCCGAGACGGTGGAACCGACCAGAGCGAAGCGGCCGTCGAGCGGGGCCTGCGGTGGCTGGCGGCACATCAACAAACCGATGGAAGCTGGCACTTCAACCACGAGAATGGGCTCTGCCAAGGCCAATGCCGCAACCCGGGCACGGCCCCAACCACCACCGGCGCCACGGCCATCGTCCTGCTGCCTTTCCTCGGGGCTGGATACACGCATCGGGAAAACGAGTACCAGGAGGTCGTCAGGCGCGGGCTGTACTACCTGGGCAACCGTGCGCTGCTGACGCCGCATGGCGTCGATCTTCAAGAAGGAACGATGTACGCCCAGGGCCTGGCCACCATCGCGTTGTGCGAGGCCTATGCAATGACCGACGACAAGGCACTGAAAGATATTGCCCAAAGCGCGATCGACTTTATTGTCTACGCCCAGGACAGAAAGGGCGGCGGATGGCGATACACGCCCGGCGAACCGGGCGACACAACCGTGATCGGCTGGCAGTTGATGGCGTTGAAGAGCGGCCAGATGGCCAACCTGAACGTGCCCTCGCCAACCATCTTCAAGGCCAAGGAGTTCCTTACCAGCGTGCAGTGCGAAGGCGGCGCCAGGTACGGATACATGAACACCAGCCCACGCCAAACCACTACGGCCATCGGCCTGCTGCTGCGGATGTATACCGGTTGGCAGCGCGATAACCTGCGACTGCGCCAAGGCGTTGTCTATCACCTGAGCAAATGGGGCCCGTCCGAAGACAACATGTACTATAACTACTACGCTACCCAGGTAATGCACCACTGGGGAGGCCCCGAGTGGGACCGCTGGAACGGCAAGATGCGCGATTTCCTTGTCGCCACTCAAGCCGCCACGGGCCACGAGGCCGGTAGCTGGTATTTCGGCGGCGGTTACGGTCAGGTCGGCGGACGGCTCTACAACACGGCCATGGCCGCGATGACACTGGAGGTCTACTACCGCTACATGCCGCTCTATCGTCGGGAGTCAATCCTGGCGGAGCAATAGCAGGAATTATTCATAAGCCGGGCTTGATCGTAACCTTGCGAAATGCTAGCAGCCTTCGCAGTCGGGCAGTTTGCCGATCTTGAGTCATATTAAGGACTTCCGTCGAGAACGGCGACTGCTAGCACTGACAGTAAATCGCAAGCTT
>JAUWJC010000201.1 GCA_030607895.1 Pirellulales bacterium | reverse complement strand
GTGGGGGGGGGCGGGCCCCCACCCCCCCGGGGGTGTTTTTTTTCTTTTCGCGCTTGGGGGGGGGGCGGTGCCCCCGCCACCCACCCTACGTCTAGCGCGATCACCGGTCGCGGCTTTATGCCAGCAATCAAATCCAAAGGAGCCAAATAATGTCCTCTGCCCCACAACGAAAGGACTTCGAGGCGACCGGCAAGATGAAAGAAGTGATGGGCAACTACTTCGCCGAACTCGACCGGGGACCGAAAGAAGGAAAAAAAACCGCCTGGTGCACCAGTGTCGGCCCCGCCGAGTTGCTTCGGGCGCTGGGTTTCAACGTTTATTTCCCGGAGAACCACGGCGCCATGCTGGGAGCCACTCGCATGGCCACCGACCTGATTCCCCTGGCCAACGCCCGCGGCTTTTCGCCCGACATCTGCTCCTATCTAACCAGCGACATCGGCTCGCACCTGAAGGGCGCCAGCCCGTTGCAGAAGATGAAGATGTCGGGTCCCCCCAAGGCCGACGTGTTGGTATTCAACACGAACCAGTGCCGCGACGTGAAGGATTGGTTCCAATGGTACGGGCGCGAGTGGGACGTGCCCTGCGTGGGGATTCACACTCCCCGGTCCATCGGCGACGTGGATGATTCGATCATCGACGACGTGGCGCGCCAGACGGAAGCGCTGGTCGGTCCCCTGGAAGAAGTGGCCGGCGAGAAGTTCGATATCGACAAGCTGCGAGAAGTAATCGACATCTCAAGGCAGTGTACGGTACTCTGGAAAACCATCTTGGAGACGGCGGCAGCCCGGCCTTCGCCGCTGACCTTCTTCGACGGGACGGTACAGATGGGGCCGGCCGTCGTGTTGCGCGGACACCAAAGCGCGGTCGACTATTACAACGTGTTGTTGCCCGAGTTGCAGGAGCGAGTTGCCGGCCGTGTGGCGGCGGTTGAGGATGAACGGTTCCGGATTTACTGGGAGGGAATGCCCATTTGGGGTAAGTTAAGCAGCCTTTCCGCACAGTTCCTCGAACTGAAGACGTGCGTCGTGGCTTCAACCTACTGCAATAGCTGGATATTCGAGGCGCTCGATCCGTCGGATCCCTTCGAGAGCATGGCCCGGGCGTACAGCACTATCTTCATCTGCCGCAGCGACGACCGCAAGGAGCAGTACATCGAACAGATGGTGGACAAGTACCAGGTTGACGGCATTCTGTATCACGACGCCAAGACCTGCCCCAACAACTCGAACAGCCGTTACGAAATGCCGCAGCGCATGCAAAAGAAGCTCGGCAAGCCGTACCTCGTGGTAAACGGCGACTTGAACGATTTGCGGCTCTATTCGGAAGAGCAAACACGCACCAACATCGAGGCGTTCGTCGAGCAGCTTTCGGAAGAATGAGTGGAATTCATTGATGGACTACTTCTGCGGTATTGATATCGGCGCCTCGACTGCAAAGCTCATGATCATCGACGAGAACAAGCAGGCGGTAGCCAAGACCCTTCGCCGTTCGGGCATCGACTACGCCGAAACCGCCCGGGGCTGTTTGGACGACACGCTCTCGACCGCCGGACTGACCGAACAGCAAATCAAGCGTTCCGTCTCAACCGGCTACGGGCGCGACAACGTACCCTGGGTAGACGGAAAGATGACGGAAATCGCCTGCCATGGAAAGGGCGCGTATTTCCATTTCCCCAAGCGGATTACCGTAATCGACATCGGGGCGCAAGACAGCAAGGTCATCCACCTCGACGACGTGGGACGCCGAACCAGTTTCAAGATGAACCGCAAGTGTGCGGCCGGGACGGGCGCCTTCCTGGAAGAGATCGCCCTGCGGCTGGACCTTCCGGTCTCGGAGCTTAACGGGCTGGCCCAGCGCTCGACCAACGAGGCGCCGCTGGGTAGCTTCTGCACCGTGTTCGCCGCGACGGAGGTTTTGGAAAAAATCCGGGCGGGCGAGAAGGTCGAAGACATCATCAAGGGAGCCTTTCGCTCGGTGGTCAAGCGACTGCTGGAGATGGATACCATCGACGGCGAGTTGGTGATAACCGGCGGCGTGATTGCCCATAACCGGCTCCTGGCAACGCTCGTCGAGCAGTCGTTTGCCGTGAAGACGCTGGTTCCGCCCGACCCCCAATACATCGGCGCGCTGGGTGCCGCGCTGTTCGCCCTGGAAAAAACAGGGGAGAGAGGTTTAGGGGTTTAGAAATATTCAGTTTTGTTTAGCCTCGACGGCCACGTCGGGTGACGTCCCCGACGTGGCCGTCGGGGCTAAACGACTTACCCGCGGCCCAGGACCGCCCAAGGAGATCAACCATGCTGATAAACGATCCGCCCGTGGCGATAACCGAGAATCTGCTGATGCTCGGCACGACCCCCTACCAGGTCTATCTGTTCAAAGGAGAACACGAGGCCGTCGTCTTCGACGGTGGGATCGGCCCGGTGGGACCGTTGGTCAGCGAGCAGTTGGAGACGCTGGGAATCGACCGGCGCCTGGTCAAGCAGGTCGTAATCACACATGCGCATCCCGACCACGTGATGGCCGTTCCCGGATTTCGGGAGATGTTTCCGGAGGTTACCGTTGCGGCCTCCGAGCCGGCCGCGGCGACGCTTTCCAACGAGAAGCCGATTGGGTTCTTCACCAAGGTCGACGCGGCACTTACCGCCGCGCTTACCAAGGCCGGAACGATAACCGAAGAGTACCACCCAAAGCCACTCGACCAAATGGCAATTCCCGTCGACCGAAACATCAAGCAGGGCGATCAGATCGCCGTCGACGGCGTGTCGTTCGACGTACTGGAAACGCCCGGCCATAGCGATTGCAGCCTGAGGTTTTTCGAGCCGACCGGAAAGATACTGATAATCGCCGACGCCACCGGCTACTACGTACCCGATCAGCATTACTGGTGGCCCAACTACTTCACCGGCTACGGTGCGTATCTCGGCTCGATCGAGCGACTGGCCGCACTGGATGCCGAGGTCCTCTGCCTTTGCCACAACGCCGTGATAACGGGCGCGGAGGAGATCACGTCGTATTTCGACGATGCGATCGCCGCCACCAAGGCCTGTCACGAGCAGATTCTCGCCGACCGCGAGTCGGGCAAATCCGTCCGCGAGATCGCCGAACGGATCGGCACCGAAGTCTACGAAAAGACACCGCTCATGCCGGTCGAGTTCTTCCAGAAGAACTCCGGTCTGCTCGTGAAGCAGTCGCTTAGGTTTGCCGGCGTGGATGAAGGATGAAGGGGAAAGTTTAGCCGGCGGACTTGTCCGCCGTGAACGAACCAGCGGCGGGCAAGCCCGCCGGCTAAACCATACATTCGCACTCCAAGTGACAAGGAACAAGCAATGCCCGCCGCTCGCATCCTGGGAACCGGTCATTACGTGCCGCCTCGCGTCGTGACGAACTTCGACGTGATGGAAATGATGGAGACCTCGAACGAGTTTATCGTCGAGCGGACCGGGGTACTCCGCCGCCGACACGCCGAGCCCGACGTGGGTGCTTCGGACCTGGCGGCTTTGGCATGTCGGGCGGCCGTCGAAGATGCGGGCATCGAGATGGGCGACATCGATCTATTGGTGATGAACACCATTACACCGGACCATGCCGACCCGGGCTGCGCGTTCTTCCTGCAAGCCAAGCTCGGACTGGCCGGCATCGGCGTGCTCGATATTCGCCAGCAGTGTGCCGGGTTAATTTACGGGCTGTCGCTGGCCGACCACTTCATCAAGGCCGGCACCTACCGCCACGTGCTGGTCGTCTGTTCGGAAGTCCTTTCCACCAGAATCGACGGCTCGTACGACGGCCGCAACATCGCCATTCTCTTGGGCGACGGGGCGGGCGCTGTCGTGGTGGGGGCTTGCGATGATGACAATGATGATGACAATGACAACAAGCGAATCGTATCGACCGTCCTTCATGCCGACGGAACCCACGCAAAGGCCCTCTACACGGCCGCGCCCGGCAGCGCGCTGGGACGAAAGGAACACATCACCAAGGAGGACATCGACGCCGGCCGGATCCATTTCCGCATGGATGGAAAGGCCGTGTTTGGCGCCGGCGTGGAGAAGATGTCGGAGGCCATTATCGAGTCGCTCGACAAGAACGGCCTCGGCATGGATCAAATCGACGTGCTCATTCCGCACCAGGCGAATCTGCGAATGCTCGAAGCCATTATCGAGCGAACCGGGTTTCCCGCGGAAAGGGTCTTCATCAACGTCCAAGAGTACGGCAACATAGCCTCGGCCTCGCTGCCCATCGCCCTGGACGAAGCCCGGCGGTCGGGAATGATCCGCCAGGGCAATCGCGTGCTGCTGGTTGCCTTCGGCTCGGGGTTCGTATGGGGCTCGGCCCTGTTGCGGATGTGAGGCTGCCTGCTGTCGCGTTGCAAAGCCGCAAGCGGCTACTAAAACCCCTTGAGGGACTTCAGTTCCTTCAACGGTGCCAGGGTCATCTCGGTGACGCCGGCACTCCTTGCGGACGCGTCGCGTCACTCGCCCAACTGTTTCAACGTGTGGGCCGCCACCCAGCGGATGAACATGTTTTTCCGGCTGGGATTCTCGGCTGCCTTTCTTATTGCGTCAATCGCGGGCCGGGCCTTCTCGCCGATGCGGTCCAGGCTGTTGGCCGCCTGCAAACGAACCCATTGACTTTCGTGCGCAAGTGCGTCGATCAGGATCGGCAAGGCTGTCTTTTCCCGATCTATCCGACAGAGGGCTTCGGCCGCGACAATTCGGACCTCAACCGACGGGTCGGTCAACGCCTTCTGGAGTGCTCTGATGGCCGACTCGTCCCGCGCGGCCGTGTTGGTAAGGCCGATCACCACCCAAAAACGGACCGCCGCGTCCTCGTCGTGGAATTGCCGGAGTAACTTGGGCACCGCGTCGAGGCCCTGCCCGGAGAGAACGGCCGCGTCAAAGACTCGGTCGATGGGAAACGCCGCCGCGCCGCGCCGGGCCATCTCGTATTCCGACGAGCCTTGGGCCCGATCTCGCATATCCTGTTCGGGCAGAAGGCCCAAATCTAATGTGCGGCGGACCCAGTCGAAGTGGGCCGCCCGCATCCGCTTCAGTACCTCCTGGTGCTCTGGCGAATCGGCCAAATTCACCTGCTCGCAGGGATCAGCCTGTATATCGTAAAGCTCCTCGACAGGCTTCGTGTCCTGCATGAAGAAGGCCTGCGCGCCGGAGAGCTTGTCTTCCGCATCAAGCCGCCGCCATTCCTGCATCGTAGAGAGCTTCTCCATGTAGTCGAGCCATGGGGCGAACGGCCGAGAGGGGAAGTAGTTGCGATGGTATTTGTAACGGCGGTCACGTACGGTGCGGCTCATGTCGTAGCGTTCGTCCATTCGGTCGCGGATGCCGTAGACGTACTCGCGGGGTACGCCCGCCTGCGGCCCCAAAAATGGCACGCCCTGGACGTGCGTGGGAATTTTCAGCCCGAGAAGGCTCAGCACTGACGGCCCGATGTCAACGAAGCCGACCAGTCGATCGACCGCCGAGCCGGGTTTCGCCGGGGCCAGATGGCGGTACTTCTCGGGAAAATAGACGATCAACGGTACGTGCGTGCCGGCGTCGTAGATCCACTGCTTCGCCCGGGGAAGTCCCACACCGTGGTCGGAGAAGAAGAACACGATCGTCTGGTCGGCCAGGCCGTCCTCTTCGAGTTGCCCAAGAAGACGGCCGGCTTGGGCGTCCATCTGGGTGATCAGGTCGTGGTATCGGGCCCAGTCGCGACGGACCAGTGGGGTGTCGGGCAAGTAGGGCGGAAGGACCGCCCGGGCCGGATCGTGCTGCAACTTCTCGTATTTCGCCCGAATCCGGCTCTCGTGCGTGATCGTCAGATTGAACACGCTGAAAAAGGGTTGCCCGGCCTCGCGGTTCCGCCAGTGGGCCTTGGCACCGCCGGAAACGTCCCAAGCGTTCAGCGGCACGGGGAAGTTGTAGTCGGTCTTCGACTGATTAGTGCAAAAATACCCGGCGCCTCGAAGATACTCAGGAAAGCACTTGATAAACTCGGGCAGCGTGGTGGTGCAACGCATGTGGTGCGAGCCCAGCGACGTGGGGTACATTCCCGTGATCAGTCCCGAGCGCGACGGCGCACACACGCCCGCGTGCGAGAAGACGCGCGTGTAACGAATGCCCCGGGCGGCCAGCCGGTCGAGGTTTGGCGTGACCGCGTACGCGTCGCCGTAGCAGCCCAGGTTGGGACTCATGTCTTCGCAGGTGATCCAGAGGACGTTGGGACGCTCGCCAGGCGGCTCGGCCGGCGCCCTCCGTGCCGATTTCGCCCGAAGGGGCAGCAGATCGTGTACCGTGCCGACGATGATATCTTCCGTCGCGGGCACCAGCCGGGTAGGTTTGTCGAACGTGGGCATCGAGCCGTCCACCTCGTAGCCGCCTTCCTCGATGACGCGTTGGGAAGCGATGTAACAGGGGACGTCGTTGGCGTACGCGGTCACCCAGAGGTCGTCGCCCAATTCTTGCTTCAAACGAAGCGAATAATCGACCACGACTTCCCCGGCCACGAAGACCATCGCCAGGTCGTCGCCGAACGTCCACGTCTGGACCGTGTAGGGAAACGACGTGGGCGGCTCGACGCCGCGATCAAGACGCTCCAGCACGATTCGGGCGTAGTACGCCCGACGGCCTTGTCCGGCGGCCTGTTTCTCCCACTGAGCTCGAGTGGGTAGCTTGCCCAGCGGCAAACGGATTCGCTTCAGCCGACACTTCGGAAGCCCTCCAACAGGCCGCAACGGGCCGGCCAACAGACGCTCGACCTCCTCGGCAATCGCCCTGCCGTGCCGGTCGACCGCCGCTTCGTCGAACGGCCGTGGGTTGGCGTCCGCCCCGCAGCCAATTGCCACCATCGCAACCACGCCCGGGTGGTTGGACTCGATCGCCAACTGTGCCGAGCCGGGCCAATCGCCATGGACTTTGTACGACCTGACCGTCGTTGCGTGGCACGCGTAGTTGACCAGCACTGCGCGGAGCTTGCCGTCGGGATCGGTCACGGTGAGCATGGGCAGATCGTGGTCGACCGGTCCGTCGGGGTTGACGCCGAAGCCGGCCCATTTTTTGTTCCTCAAACTCCGCCTGTTGGCCGCGAACCCGACCCGGCCTTGAGCCCACGCCAAACGAGCGGGCCGCCGAACCGAGAGCGCGTCGAGGGCCGCCTTTTCCAGCCGGTCGGTGAACTGCTCGGTATATCGGTCGATTATTGCTTGATGTTCCGGCGGCGTGGGTTGGCCAAAGATTAACGGTGCGGCCCCTCTCACACACCGTACGGCCTGGGTGTGTGAAGCCCAGACGACAAACCGCTCG
>JAUWJC010000586.1 GCA_030607895.1 Pirellulales bacterium | reverse complement strand
GCTCTCGGGGCCGCGATGGGGCCTTTCCTCGAAAACGTGTTGATCGTGGTCGCGCTGCAGAACTCGCCGGCGGGCGTGGCGCTGCTGATGCTTCCGTAAACCGGCTCCTTCAGCCTTCTCCTTCCCCGCTTTTTTCCCGTAGGGACGATGTCTTCGCGGTTTCCTCGGTAAAGCAATCGAAAATTGTTGGCAAGGAAATCTCAATAAAACCGCGCTGTTGTGGTCGCGCTTTGCAGCCGCTCGTTGGCCGCGCCTTGCAGCCAAACCGTTCCGTCAGGTTCCGGCGGTGGCGGGTTCGCTGCGGCCGTAAGTCCTTCCGACGACAAGCACTTGCGGTTGCGATTCGGTTCTCCCTCGCGATTTGGCATACCAATTGCATAGTGGACGAGGGCGTGTTGTTGGTGCCCGTTTAGGGCAATGGGACCGCCGTTGCATCGCTGGAGCGCTGAAAGTACATGAGTATCCTGCACTTACCATCCACCGCCGACGTCCTACTGCTGTATCCAGGAGATTCGTTGAGGGGCCAGATCCGCTGTTGGAGCCAACGGCATCCCCGGCAGCGGGTGGAAACGTCGTTCGAGCGATCGTTGCCGAATATCCGCGAATTGCTGCGGGGTACGAGCACGGCGCTGGTGGACGCCACCGACGATCCTTCCCAGGCGACGGACGCTTTTCTGCAAGCCGTGGCGCGTCTGGGAAGCGACGCCGTCGCCATGTACAGCGAGGAGACGCCCGACGGACTGGAGTTGTTCGTCCGTCTTCACGGCCCCCTGTTTCTTTTGGGACCGCTGCTTGCCAATCAGTGGGCAGAGTTTTTTGAACGATTCCTGGAGAATGGAAACGCCCGGCCGGCCGGGCCGGCTCCGAAACAACCGCGGCTGCCGTTGCCGCTCCGGCCCGATCGCGCGGCAATGTTGCGGCATTGGTTCGCTCATCGTTTTCGAGGCAGTCTCGACCGACCTATCACGGGATTCAATTAAAACGACCTTGTCAACTTTTCGGAAAACATCTTATCAGGAGGCATCGAGCAAATCGTGAAAATCAAAGCCACAATCGCGTCCTTTCTTGTTGCGTCCGCCTGCTGCGCCCTCGCTCGGGCAACCGACGATTCCTCTTTCCCAAACTCAGCCGGCAATAGTACCGTTCCAGCACACGACGGCGAGGGCCTGTTGATTCCCCGGCTGGATGATATCTCGGGTGGCAGCCGCGAAACAGGCTGGAACGGACGAACGAGCGACTCCTTCAATTTGTTCAATCGCAAACCGGCCTACCGATCCAGTGTCCGGACCGAAAAGGTTTCTCGCCGGACGGCACCGGCTTCGCCCCACTCGGAATCGGACAATCGCCAACCGTGGGCCGTGGCTTTGATTGTCTTCGGCGGGCTGACGGGGGCCTTAGGGGCAGTGGCCGTGGGATGGTGGAGGCGCGTGAATCGTCGGTGCCGGGCTCGATCTTTCGTGCCGGCGGTGCTGGTGGCCAGCCTGAGAGAAAACCAGATGCGGATCGCTGAACCCCCGAAGATCGTGGAACAGCAGACGAGCAAAACGCGCCGCGCGGCGTGAATCGGACACCCATTTCATTTATTCACGTATTATAACACCACCGGCGCCGAGCCGGTCCTACAAAGGAGGCTAAGTGACGATGAAAGTTTTTCTGAAACGCCTGCAACGCATGGGCGACGATGAGTTGTTGGGACTCAGCGAGGCGATCGACTTCGAGTTGGACCAGCGCTTGGAACAATCCGACCCGATCCCCGAATCCGCCCGCCAGCGGGCCAACTCCCGTCAGCAATGCTATCGCCACTCGACTGGATCGGCCGCGCCGCCGATTCGAGCCATCGGCCTGCGGGACATCCGGCGTCCTCGCGCGGCCTAGTTTTCAGCGCATGGGGCCGGGCAGATTTACGGCGTCGCGGACGCCATGCATGAGAAAGAAGCGATTGCGATTGGTGGGACATGCACGAGTCCGGAACCTCTCGCCAATCGGACGGTTTTGCTGGGGCCTAACTAGTCAGGAGCGTTTATCATGAAAAAGCTTGAAAATCAATCGGGGAACAAGTCAACTCCAGCATTGCGGGTTGTTTGTGACGACGAGGCGGGAGAATCGAGAACCGCAAAGAAATTGGATCGCCAGTGGCCGCCATTCCGCCTGAATTCCAAGGCCGAGGAGTACTGGGCGGGTCGTTTTCCGGCCGCCAGACTCTCGACCAGGGTTGCCGCCTAGCGGTTGCGGCGTTGAGCGTTGTGGCGGTCACTTCGGAGCCACGTTGGGGGCGGCAGTCGTACAGATCGTTGGGGGGGCAGTACAACTGCCACCCCAACAGTTACGGTTGTGTTTCAAGAGATTGTTTTCCCGAAAATCATCAAGCTTTTTCTCGGCCTGCCCACCACCACGCCAGCAATTTCGCCGCCAAGCGGGCGATCGTCGGATCGCAACCGGGCGACGCCGGCGAGGGAACGCACTCCACGATGTCTCCGCCGATCAGACGGCAACGCGACTGCGAGGTCAACGCGCGCACGACGTCCATCGTCTCGCCCCACGACAACCCGCCGGGAAGCGGCGC
>JAUWJC010000101.1 GCA_030607895.1 Pirellulales bacterium | reverse complement strand
TGGTTCGGGGTGGTAAGGTGGGGTCTCTCCATTCTCATCCGGGCCACACAGCATCCCCCCACTCGGGTCACCGCAGGGTTGACACCCGGTTTGGCAACCTTCATACTAAATCGCTTCCCGGATTTGGAAGCCTGCTGGACAGTTCAGAACGTGAGGTCATTAGATGGAGATTATTGTCAAAGATACCTACGAAGAGATGAGCAAGTCGGCCGCCCGCGTAGTGGCCAAAACGCTCAATAGGAAGCCCAACGCGGTGCTGGGGCTGGCCACCGGTTCGACCCCCTTGGGGTTGTACAAGGAGTTGGTGCGGATGCACAAAGACGGCGGGCTGGACTTCTCGCAGGTAACCACCTTCAACCTGGACGAGTACGTGGGCCTGAAGCAAGACCACCCGCAGAGCTACCACTACTTCATGCACGAGAACCTGTTCAAGCACATCAACATCCCCAAGCAGAACATCCACATTCCTTCCGGCACCACCGACAACTACGAGGCGTTCTGCCGGTGGTACGAGCAGCGGATCGTTGACTGCGGGGGGATCGATTTGCAGATACTGGGGATCGGCTCGGACGGCCACATCGCCTTCAACGAGCCGGGCAGTTCGCTGGGTTCGCGAACGCGGATCAAGACGCTGGCCAAGCAGACGATCGACGACAACGCCCGGTTCTTCGACTCGGCCGACGAGGTGCCGATCTATGCCATCACGATGGGTGTGGGCACGGTCATGGAAGCCCGCAAGCTGATCTTGCTTGCCAACAAGAAGAGCAAGGCCCAGGCCGTGGCGGCCGCAATCGAGGGGCCGGTGACCAGCATGATAACCGCCAGCGCGTTGCAGCTTCACCCCGACAGCATGTTGTTCCTGGACCGCGATGCCGCCAGCGGATTGAAGATGCTTGATTACTACCAGTGGATTCAGGCAAAAATGCCCGACGCACCGTGAGTTGAGGGTTGAGGCACAAATATAAAGCCGCGACCGGTGGTCGCGGTGAAGGATTGGAAAAACCGCACGTTTTTTACCGCGGACGCGACCACCGGTCGCGGCTTTATAGGGCGACAGGAGTACATTTCATGCGATTAGTGTTATTCGATCTCCCCTCCCAGAAGCGGTTCCATTTTGATCCGCTGGCGTTAAGTCGGCCGATTTGGGAGTTGCGATGCGGGATGACGTCGCTTATCGAGAAGATGATCGATAAGATCGGCGCCGCCGACGTGGCCTGTTTTGTGCCGCCCTACATGGCCGAGGTCTATTCCAGGCAAACAAGCCGGCCCGTGAACAAGCCGGAGAGCCTCACCGGCGACGACCTGCTGTTGGTCAACGCTCGGGTGAGGGCGGCCCAGTTCAACGTGGACCCGAAGGGCCCCAGCCGCATCAACTTCGACGAGGACGGCGAGTGCTTGTTTGTTCGGATTGCCCGGGAGGACTTGGGTAAGCTGAACACGGCATCGATCGAGGGCTTGATCGACTCGGCCAAGGCGTCTCTCGAAGTGTGTAACTGCGAGGTGCCGACGTGGAACTACACCTGGGACCTGGTGCTGGAGAGGCCCGAGCAGATAACCAGGGACTTTGCGGCGGCCGGCCGCGGCGGCATCGAGGGCACGGTTGAAGAGCCCAGCGCCATTCGCGGCAGCAAGGACGAGGTATACATCGGTCCGGACGCACTGGTGCATCCAATGGTGGTAATCGACGCTACCGAGGGCCCGGTGTACATCGACGAGGGCGTCGAGGTACACCCCTTTACGCGGATCGAAGGGCCCGCATATATCGGCAAAAAAACGATTCTCTTCGGGACCAAGTGCCGGGAGGGGAACTCGATCGGGCCGGTCTGCCGGGTTGGCGGCGAGGTGGAGGAATCGATCATCCACGCCCATTCCAACAAGTACCACGACGGGTTCCTGGGGCACGCCTACGTGGGCGAGTGGGTCAACCTGGGCGCGCTTACAACCAACAGCGATCTGAAAAACGACTACTCCGACGTGACGGTAGTCCTCGACGGAAAACGGCCCATCGACACCGGGTCGAGAAAGGTCGGCTCGCTTATCGGCGATCATGTCAAGACATCCATCGCCACGCTGTTGAACACGGGGTCATACCTTGGGGCAATGGCGTTGGTGGCCGGCACGGGCAAGCCGCTGCCGAAATTCATCCCTTCGTTTGCCTGGTTTTTGGAAGGTGTAGTCACCAAGGGATTCGGCAAGGGAAAACTCTACCAGACGGCCAAGATGGCGATGGGACGGCGCAAGCTCGAGTGGACCGAAGCCGACGAAGCCATGTGGGACGAGATATTCAAGATAACCGCGCCGGCTCGTAGCGAGGCCGTCAAGAAAGGCCGCCGCATGTTGGCCGGCAGGTAGTAGTGGATAGTGGATAGTTGATAGTGGATAGTGGGTAGTGAACGCCCGGGGATGAGCGTAGCGAATCCCCGGGAGCAAAAACCGACCACTGAAAACTCTTTTATGAGGTTCGATATATGGCAACCGTGGAAGAACGAGTTGTTGCGGTTACCGCTCGCGTGCTGCAGCTTGATCCGGGCGATATCAAACCCGAACATGCCTTTGCCACCGACCTGGGCGCCGAAAGCGTCCAGTCCATCGAACTGGTCGCCATGTTCGAGGAGGAGTTCGGCATCGAGATGGACGAGGATGCCGCACTTTCAGTCGAGAGCGTGGGCAAGGCGGTCGAGTTCATAACCGAAGTGTGCAAGGAACAGGGTATCGAAGTGTAGACGAGTTGTCAGTTATCAGTAGTCAGTGGTCAGTATACGGAGACCTTATCGCAAGACAACTGATAACTGATAACTGATAACTGATAACTGATAACTGACAACTGAACACAAAGGAGATTCCATGTCCGATAGCATGAAACCTCACCCCCTGGTCGACACGACCGAACCGAACCTGCTGGAAGAAACGTTCGACTACGGCATGCCGCCGCTGATCAAGTTCGACGGGCCGGTGATCGAGTACATCGACGGTAGGCCGGTCGAGTTCGACCCGCAGGCGCTGAAAACGCGGAACCTGGTCATCACCGACACGACCTTTCGCGACGGCCAGCAAGCCCGGCCGCCGTATACCATCGACCAGATGGTCCACATCTATGACTTGTTGGCCAAGCTGGGTGGGCCGGGCGGCGTCATTCGCCAGACCGAGTTCTTCCTCTACACCAAGAACGACCGCGAGACGCTCGACCGCTGCCGCGAGTTGGGACACAAGTATCCGAATGCACCGGTTGGATCCGTGCGGTCAAGGGCGACTTCCGCCTGGTGAAGGAAGCTCGCCTCAAGGAAAGCGGCATGCTCACAAGCTGCTCCGACTACCACATCTTCCAGAAGTCGAAGTTCAAAAGCCGCAAGGAGTGCATGGACAGCTACTGCGAAGTGGTCGACGCGGCTTTCGAGGCCGGCGTACGGCCCCGATGTCACATGGAAGACATTACCCGGGCCGACATCGAAGGGTTCGTGCTCCCGTTTGTCGAGCGTCTGATGCGAATGAGCGAGCAGGTACCCGACGAACTCTCGGCGAAAGTCCGCCTCTGCGATACGATGGGGTTCGGCGTCAGCTTTCCCGGCGTCGAGTTGCCCCGCAGCATCCCCAAGCTGATCTACAAGCTCAACCAGGAGGTGGGCGTGCCGAGCGACCGCCTGGAATGGCACGGCCACAACGATTTCCACAAGGTCCACACCAACGCCTCGGCAGCCTGGTTGTACGGCTGCGATGCGGTCAACACCACGCTGTTCGGCTTCGGCGAGCGGACCGGCAACCCGCCGCTGGAAAGTGCCGTCATCGAGTACATCTCGCTGAGGGGCGACCTGTCGGGAATCAACACCGAGGTAATCACCGAAGTGGCCGAGTACATGCTGTCGATCGGCCTGCCGATTCCCGACAACTATCCGATTGTCGGAAAGGCCTTCAACACAACCCGGGCTGGAATCCATGCCGGCGGGCTTCGTCAGGACGAGCGAATCTACAATATCTTCGACACCACGAAGCTATTGAACCGGCCGCCCCGAGTGGCCCTGACCGACAAGAGCGGCGCCGACGGCGTGGCCCTTTGGGTCAACGAGTTCTTCGGCCTCAAAGGCAAGGACCGGATCAGCAAGATCAAGGTCCACAAGGTCGCCCGCTGGGTCATGGACCAGTACGAAAAAGAAGGCCGCATGACCGCCATCAGCGACGAAGAACTCGAAGCCAAGGTCAAGGAACTGATGCCCACGTACTGGGAGAAGTACAAGGGGTAAGCTGTTTCCGTTGTGAGAACTCGACCTCCCCTCTCCCAACGTCCTCGGGAGAGGGGAGTTTTTTTCCTGATATCGTGAAGTCCAATCGTGATGCTTGCTACCCAATCGGGTCAGCGATATACTGACGATAGGCACTCGGAGGAAATATGATGTCGCTTGAAACGATGATCGGCAGTTTGAGCCGTGACGAAAAGCTAGCGGCGATGGACCTTATCTGGCGGGATTTGGCGACTGATTCACAGCCGTTTGCGTCCCCAGAATGGCACGAAAGGGTTGTCGCGGATCGGCTCAAGACCCCTGCTGCGGGGCGGGCGTTGCCGCTGGCAGAGGCGAAAGCAGAAATCAAGGAAGCGATAGATGCGCGTCGAGCTTCGGGTTGAAGCCCGTCATGATCTGGTTGAAGGCGCGCTGTTCTACGAGCAGCAGCGCGAAGGGCTCGGCGGCTACTTCACGGACCGTCTTTTCGAGGATCTTGAGCGACTCGAAGGGGAAGCAGGAATACACGCGACTGTCGGCGGGTTGTACCGCAAGCTGTCGAGGAAGTTTCCGTTTGCCATCTACTATAAGACTGAAGAATCGGTCATCGACGTTGTGGCAATACTCGACTGCCGGGGCGACCCGGACACCATTGCCGAACGCCTCGAACGAACGAGACGGTGAACCGGGGCGGCTACGTTTCCGGCGATTCAGACGTTTTCTCGCGCCATGAGTTAGCGAATTCACCCAGCACGGCCCGTACTCGCTCATCAGCACCGCCGATAACTGGATCCCCGGCTTATGCCCATCACCATAACCACGGTAATCCGGGTGTTATGTTAATCAGATCGACGCCTTCGTTGAATACTCCCAGGCGCATGATCGTCGCAAGTACTTGACCCCACGCGCATTACCGCTCTATGCTACCGGTATCCGCCCGGGCCAACGTCCCCGGGTAATGGAGAGTTGTGTAGAATAAGAAGTTGGCCAGGAGATGAATTGATATGATCTATGCGATTTATGTTGCCCTCGTTGCCGTTGCCTTCCTCACGGTCCTGAACGGATTTCTACGCGGCGCGAAAAAGGCACAACTCGATGCCGTGTTCAGCCTCTTGCTGCTCGGCCTTGTCATCGCATCATTCATTGTGGCCGGCTGGAAGCTCGGCCTGCTTTCCATCGTCGTAACGTTCATCGGTGCTCTATTGACTCGCCCACTTGCCGCACGCGTCGCTTCTCGGCTCCTTTCAGCATCCACCGGCGACAGCGGCGGAGCGTACGTCGGCCTCCCTCCCAAACCGCTGGAACGAATCTCGCAGGAACTCGGCCATCAGATTGACCCAAGCAAACTGGTTGACGAAATGCTGAGCGGAAGGAGCAGACGGGACCAAGCAAAACAAGCGTTGCTTGACTATTGTGAGGGTCAATCTGCCATTCGAGAACTCATGGCCCAACACGAAATCACGCGAGACGACCTGAACGAACTGTACTCCCGTCTCGTCGCCGTTGGGGCAGGACAATGGGCATGCGGCCATTGGGTTGCCGCCTCCACCATTGCCTATCCCGATGCCCTGCAGTACTTACTCCATCATCAAGATTCAGACTGGACTGCTACAGCCTACAATCTAATCATGCATTTTGAGCGTGGCCAGTCATTACAGCACGAGGAATGAGAGCAAAAATGGAATTGGCCAACAAGGCAATCGACAGCGACAAGAAATAGCCGCGCTTCGCACGGCCATTTCTTGCGCGTCATTGCAGACGTTAAAAGTAAAAATAATTAAAGGCAGTGGAGGTAGTTATGGCTGTAGAAGAAATGACGCTTGAAACATATAAGTTGGCAGATTTCCTTAGTGGCGTGGAAGAGTGGAGAAACAAGTGGCAAGTTGGAGAACGGGCGGTCTACAGAGGGCATACAGATTTCAACTGGATTCTTATCGCAAAATTGTTTAGGGATCCTCTCGCCAAGTCGGAGAACAACAAAGGTGATACGCCCATCGAAGTTGAAAAACAACTACTGGTTGAGCATTTGCCGATGAAAGAAGCCCACAATCTTGAGTATAGACTTTTTCACGATTTTTCCCGATATCTTTATGCGTATCGGCCCGATCTGGTTTGCACTGTACCTGAAGACGAGAAGAGCAATACCCGGACAATGCAGGAATGGAGGCAGCTATCTATAGCGCAACACTATGGACTACCGACTCGCTTCCTTGATTTTACTACGAATGTGCTCGTCGCGTTATTTTTTGCAGTAGAAGAGCCCGTCGCACGTCGAAAAACAACAGAAGGTAAATTCCAGGAACAGGATAGCGCTGTCTGGTGCATCGAGGTTCCAAACCGGCTTAAGGTCTGGCAAGTTTATAAAAAGGCGGAGGAGTGGCTATCGCCCCTGGACTTTGCCGAAGAAGGTAGCGCCCCACCTATCGCCAATTTCGTGAATACCGCTTTTGTCCCGGAGCATATCGACGGCCGCATCAGGGCGCAGGGAAGTGTTTTTATGTGTGAGCCCCGGGGCAAGAAATATGCGTGGCAGCTGCATATAAACCTTAGGGACAAAACAGAGACTGTTCTAAGCCGCGATACGGACGGACAGAAGGCAACCAGAACACTTAAGATTTGTATACCCAAAAAATTCCGCGAGTCCTTACGGGCACAACTTGACCTTGTGGGCATTAATCGTGCCACCTTGTTCCCAGATCTCGGATCGGCCGCGAGTTACCTTGCATGGGCAATCCATCAGCGCAAAAAGGCCTACATTAGGTAATCAGAGTTCTATATTTCCGGCTATAAAAACTTTTAACAAATTCATGCACCAGATGGGCATTCCGCTGGCGCTCCATGCCCACTGGTGATGATGTCGTTATGCGGCTCTGGCCAGTTCACCTTTCACCCTTCGCGCCGAAACAAGTCGAAAGGAAATCCTCATGTCACCCTATGTCACGCGCTACAAGTGGTTCTTATTACTGTTCCTCATCGGGGTGGTTTATGCGTCGGCGCTCCGTGCCGATGATGGTGATGTGCCGCCACGGACAATCGTTGCAGTTACTACGTCGCTGGACGGTAAGCCACTCGCAAGCGGCAGAATTTTTTTCCACCTCCCAAAGGATCAATTTGTGGGTGCCAAGATTAAAGCCGGCAAGTGCCAACTTGATTATGTCCCGGCAGGCACTCACAAGGTCACGATTGAGTCCAAGGGGATGCCAAAACGCTTCTCATCGTTCGAGCAGGCTGCTCTTGTTGTCAAGATCGTACCAGGGAACAACCGTTTTACCTTTGTACTAACGTCCGATTGAACCATTTGCACACCGTCCGCCGCATAACCAAGGCATGCAGCAGAGCCGTAACAAGCGGGCTGGTTTTGCTTGCAAGTTCACTCACGGCCTGCTGATGCCAAACGTTCGGCCATTAGAGGTTTCATGCCAATTCCCGATGCCGAAACCGCTATTGTCACTCGCGACAAGGTTGACGGCCATTTGCTTAACGTCGATCACCCTGACGGGGGATCGAAGGCGATCTGGTTTCATAGCCTTGGCTACAAGCAGGAGAATTGGCGGATTCTCATGAAAGAGGCAGAGGAGTAACGGCCTCATTCCCCGCCAGCGTCCCAGAACAACTCGCGGAAGACGCGTGGGATATCACGGGCACCATGGACGGCCAGTAGTACGAGAATGCCATCTTCCAAGGGGCGATAGATGACGATGTGATTGTCGACCGGAAAGCAGCGGATGGTGGGCCCGAGTTCAGGACGCAATTCACCGGTGAACGGTTGTTGGGCATACAACTCGCATTTCTGGGCGATCCTGTCGAGCAACGCCATTGCGGCATCGACGCTCTGGCTACGCTCGACGATGTATTGCCCAACGTCCAGAATGCTCTTTTCCGCCAGTGCCGTGTGAAGCACGCGTGCCATTATGGCCCATGGTCGGATGCGTCAAACTCCGCACGGAGCGTATCCTTGATACGACCCATGTCCAACAGCGCCACGTCACCGCGATCGGCCTGCTCGATCGATTGCTGAACATCGTTGCGAAGCGATTGATACCTGCCGCTAAGCTCACGGAAAAGCTCCAAGGCCTTCGCCACGAGTTCGTTCTCGTCCGCGAACGCACCCGTCGCAAGCTCGGCTTCCACAAAGGGCTGTAGTCGTGACGGAATTGATACGGTGATGGTCATGCGAGGAACTCGTTAGAGGTGATATCCGCATTCTATCATACATCGCCACAACGACCAAGCTCCTACGGCAGCTTTTTCTCGCTGGCCGCAACGCTGTCGGGCTGCACTTCGGCTACCACGCGGAACCCAACGTTGTAAACCTGCTGGTACGGCAGGTAACCGAGGCGGAAAGCGGACGTCGCCCGTTTGGGCCGATCGCGCCACGAGCCGCCGCGAACCACCTTTCGGCCGGTGGTTTGCAGGTTGTCGCGGCCGTCTTCCGGGCGGCACGGATAGGGTTTGTAGGTTGTTCGGGTCCACTCGGCCACGTTGCCGTGCATGTCGAAAAGCCCCCAGGGGTTCGGCCGATAGCGGCCCGGCTCGACCGACAGTAGGGCCCCGTCGTTGAAGCGGGAGTCCTTCGGTATCCAGTCGTCGTATTTGGGTGGGTTCTTCAGCGGCGTGTAGACGGTGTACGGGTTGCTGGCGAACTCGATCATCTTGGCGTCCGACAGATTGGCGAACTTCGAGAAGTCGGTGCTCGAGTCGCCGTAGGACCACCGCGTTGCCGTACCCGATCGGGCGGCATACTCCCACTGGGTCTCGGTCGGCAGCGAGCACTTCACGCCCGCCTCCTTCGAGAGCCAGCAGCAGAAGTCCATCGCCCGATTGTACGAGACGCGGACCACCGGCTGTTCGGGCTGATTGACGGGGAAGCCGTGGATGCCGAACTGGTAGGTGTTTTTCGATTCCACCCGGCTGTCATGTGAGGGGTCGAAGCGTGCGAACTGCCGATTGGTCACCTCGCAGACGCCCATCCAGAAGGGTCGGGCAATCTCGACTTGGGCCAGCGGCCGCTCGTCGACTTCACCCTCGGCGTCGCCCATCACGAACCGGCCGGCCGGAATGAGGACCAGTTCCATGTTAATCCCTTCGGCCAGCTTGATCGTCCGTCGAGTGACGGGGCCGGCTGCTTGTTGGCGTCGCTTTGCCTCGGCCGCATCGAAGGGCCAGCCGGGGCAATCGATCGATAGCGGCTGGGCCTTTGCGAGGGGCTCGGGCGTGACCGGCTCGACCGGTCGGGAGTAAATCGATTCAGGGCCGAGCGGCGGCACGGCCTCCGGATCGTCGTCGACGTTGGCGTAGCGTTTTAACAGCTCGCGGCGTCGCTGCCGCTGCTTACCCGGCTGGGCAAGTTCTTCGCCCCAGGTGCCGTGGTAGGGGCAATTCAAGTCGATCCAGGTTATCAGGCGGTCCCACGACTCGGCGTCGAGCTTCACGTTGTGGTGTCCCCGCTTCAGCATCTGCACAAGCTGCGTGGTATCGGCGTGGAACTCCATCGGCGCGAGCATGTGGTAATCGCTTTCGATACCGGGCCGGCGAACGAACCGATGCAACTCGGCGTAGCCGACCGAGAACTTCCCCCCACGGCTACCGCCGGTGCCCGGCGTGATTTGCTTCCAGTCGGTTATCCTCACGTCGCCGCGCAGGTTGGGGATCTTCTCTGCGTCGGGCCGAGCCGAGCCGTCATGGCAGCCGACGCAGTAGCGGTCGATCACCGGCTGGACCTCGCGAGGGTAGTTGAACCCGCGCATGGGTCCATACCAGGGCTTGATTTGGTCCGGCGGCCGGTTCAGTGCCATGGTTGCCCGGGTCGGTGGTGCGGTATTCTGCGGCTCGTGGCACCCGGCACACTGGAGAACCTCGCCCGGCATGGCCGTCATCCAACTCCGCATCAGTTGCAGTGCCTTGCCTTCGGCGTCGAGCGGTTGGATGGAGACGGGCATGTTGGCGGGCAGACGGAATATGGCCGACCCGTCTTCGTGCACCGGCACGGTGCCGCCGATTCGCTTGATGTCCCACGGCCCGTCCATGCCGATAACGCCCAAAAGGCCGCCCATCCCCTGGTAGGCGAAATGATAGGTGAATATCCGCAGTGACTTGACCGTGCCGCGTGGAATACCCTTCAGCCCGTCGCCCACGTAAACATCCGGCAGATAGACCACGGCGTCTTTTTTCGCCAGGTTCACTTTCTCGGGAAGCACCGGCGGGGTGGGGGTTTTGCGCAGCGGAAGCGGCTCCAACAGCGCGTAGCCCGGCTCCTCCTTAACAAGCACCATGTTGTCGAACACATCGACCAGGTAGAGTCCCCAAAGCGACTGTGCGGTCGGCTTGCAGGCCACCAGGAAATGTTTTTCGCCAAGCGGGT
>JAUWJC010000204.1 GCA_030607895.1 Pirellulales bacterium | reverse complement strand
GAAGGGACTTGTGCCAAATCTGGCAGTTTCAAACTTCACTATCGAGCCTGCCATGAATACACGGCGGGCAAACGTGGCGAGCGTTTTTCGGTAGCCCATGTGGTGTATTCATCCGGGGTTAAGTAAATGGTAGAATAAATGGAAGCGGTCACCCATTTTTGCACCCTCCGATGCAGAAAATATGACTGTCCCCAATTAGGCCAATTAGGCCAGCAAACTGCGTGCCGAACAGGATTGATTGTGTACCAAGAATATCCGACTTCTCTCACGGCGTGATGGCATTTTGAATTCGCGCATGGTAGAATGAACTTGTTGGCACAGGCGGTGCATGCAACTGTATTGCCAATAACGAGTTGTGCCTGGAACCGAAGGGTAATGGACGGGAGGCCAACCCTCTGTTCAATCCACAAAGAACAATCTCTCGAACACTCATTCCGCTGGATCCAAGCGTCCCATTGACCTTACAGACTGTTTTTTACCATGACTCTACTCGACCGTTTCTGGCGTGCGTTTCTAAAAACTTCTGTCGCACTGGCGGGGATAACCCCGCTCATCGCCGGTTTGCTCCACGCGCAATCGACTGAAGCCAGTGAACCACTCATTGCCTATGTCGGCACCTTCAGTTCTCCGCTTCGCGATATGTTGCCGACGCAGGTGGATCTTCCGCCCGGCAATGGTCGCGGCATACACCTTTTCCAGGTGAATCGCGCCACCGGGGCAATGACGCCCGCCGGCGTTTACGAGATGGGAACAAGCCCTAACTGCCTGGCTTTGAATGCGACCGGAACCCGACTGTATTCCACCAATGAGACGGCTCGCGTAGGGAAGTACAAGGAAGGCACGGTCAGCGCTTTCTCCATCGATCGGGCAGCCGGGCATTTGACGTTGCTGGGCACCGTCCGCTCCGGCGGCGCCGGTCCGACCTATGTGAGCATCCATCCGTCAGGACGGTTTTTGTTGGTGGCCAACTATTTTGGCGGCTCAGTAGCGGTGCTGCCGATTCTGCCCGACGGTCGGCTGGGCAACGCCACGGACATCAAGACCGATGCCGGCAAGATTGGCCCCACCAAGGCGACCAATGCTCCACCGGGCAGCTTTGCCTTCAGCGGACATGATCGGACTCACGCGCACATGATTCAGGCCGACCCCTCGGGACGCTTCGGGCTGCATGTTGACCTGGGCTTGGATAAGATCTTCCTCTGGAAGTTCGACGACGAGACAGGCACGCTGACTCCGAATGAACCGCCCGCGGTCTCGCTGCCAGCCGGAGACGGGCCGCGGCATTTCCATTTTCATCCCAATGGTCGTTGGTTCTACTCCATTCAGGAAGAAGGCTCGACAATCGTTTTGTTTGACTACGATGCCCGAGCGGGGCGGCTGGCCGCACGCCAAACGGTCTCTACTCTGCCGCCCGGGTTTGCTGGCAGTAATTTCTGCTCCGGGATATCAGTTTCACTCGATGGGCAATTTGTCTATGCGGGCAACCGGCTGCACGACAGCATCGGGATCTTTTCTATTGGCCCAAACGGCGATCTCACGTTCATCGGGGAAGAATGGACAAGAGGGAATTACCCCCGCAGCTTCAACTTCGACCCCACCGGCCGATTCCTCTATTGCTGCAATCAGCGCTGCGCCAACATCGCCATCTTCCAGTTGAATCGCAAGCCCGGCGGCCTCGAGTTTACCGGCCATTACATCCCGGTTGGCAATCCTTCGACTATCGTCTTCCTAGATCTCGCCAAGGTGGATTGGGAGGCCGCATGATCCGTGCTATTTTCGTAGGAGTAACCCACCACGAGGAGATCGCCATGTCTGAACGCGAATCGAAGAAGATTACCCGCCGCCGTTTCTTGAAAACGTCGGCTGTTGTTGTAGCTGCCGGTGCGCAAGGAGAAGCCAAGGCATCAGCGACCGACAAACCCAAACACAAGTTTTTCGACGTGAACGAAACTGGCGACCCCGGCGGCGCGGCGCCGATCGTTCGCCCCTGGAAGCGAGTACCCCTCGACCCGCGGTACAGCGGCGCCTGGGTAGTTGCCGGCGACTTGGACGGCGACGGTGCGGTGGAAATCGTCAGCGCACGCAATGTCGACAAGAACGACATTCACTACACCAGCGCCGTTGTTGCCCAACGTCTCGACGGGAGCGTGCTGTGGCGTTGGGGAAACCCAAAGATCGGTCGCCGGAAGCTCCACCACGACGTCGCCTGCCAAATCTACGACTGGGATGGCGACGGCAACAACGAAGTGATCTTATGCACCGATGGCTTTTTGGTAGAGCTTGACGGCGCCACGGGAAAGGAACGACGCCGGCTGCCGTTGCCCAAAGATGCAACCGACTGTCTGGTCTTTGCAAACCTCTCGGGCAATTCAAGGGCGACCGATGTGCTGGTGAAAGACCGCTACACACAAATCTGGGCGTTCAATTATGACTGGAAGCAGTTGTGGACGGCCAAGCTGCCCGGCGGATATCGCACTGCCCATCAGCCACGTCCCATCGATATCGACGGCGACGGGCGCGATGAGATCATGGCGGGCTTCGCCATGCTCAACCCTGATGGCACGACACGCTGGGTCTTCAAGTCGCGCAAAGTAGACCTCGCCCGTGGACATCTCGACTGCTGCCGGGTGCTGCGGGCAGGCAAGAGGCCGGCGGATTTCCGGCTCGTGCTGACGTGCTGCGGCGCCAACAACATCGCTCTGGTCGACGGCACGGGCAAAGTGGTCTGGGAAGTGTCCGGCCATCACTTCGAATCGATCAATATCGGAAAGATCTGCCGCAACGTGCCGGGCCTCCAGATCGCCGTCGATATCGACCATCGCCCGCGGGGAGAAGGCCCGTTATGGGTGCTCGACGAGAACGGCCGGCACTTGGGGCAGATTATGACCAACAGCAGCCGTATTCATCCGCTTATTGATTGGACGGGTGAGGGCACCGAGAGCATATTGCTCGACCAGGCCCGAGGACTATTTGACGGCCAAGGCAAGCGTATCGCCACGTTTGGGAGGCAACCGCCCGACACGCCGGGGATCTACATGGTCGGGGACATGACCGGTGACGGTGTTCCCGACGTTCTCGCCAGATCGGCCTCGGCCGTCTATATCTACAAGAACGAGAAAGGCAAGAGACCCGCAAAAGCAGCACCCCTGGGAACCGAAGTGAACTTCACGCTTTATTGAAACAGCCCACACACCCAACCCGGACGGGAGAGAACCGCCATGATTAACCGTCGAGCTTTCCTTAGACAGTCGTCCGCGGCGGCGGCCGGTGGCGCGCTGAGTAGTGCCATCGCACGCACCGCCCCTGCGGCCGGCGACGAGACGATCAAGATCGCACTGATCGGCTGCGGCGCCCGCGGCACGGGGGCCGCCTCTCAGGCGCTGAAGACCAAAGGCCCGGTCAAGCTCTGGGCAATGGCCGATCTGTTCGAGGATCGGCTCCAGGCCAGTTTGGCCAATCTCACCAAGGGCCAAGAGGGCGATTATGATCGGCTGTCGCATCAGGGATTCCGAGACAAAGTCGACGTGCCGCCCGAGCGACGCTTCGTCGGCTTCGACGCCTACCAGAAAGCGATCGACAGCGGCGTGGACATGGTGATCCTCGCTACCACGCAGCACTTCCGTCCCGAGCATTACGAATATGCCGTCAAGCGGGGCAAGCATGTGTTTATGGAGAAGCCGCTGGCGGTCGACGCCCCGGGCGTCCGCCGAGTGCTGGCCGCCGACGAAGAGGCCAAGAAGAAGAACCTCAAGGTCGTCGTGGGCCTGAAGTCCCGCCACAACCGGCGTTACCAGGAGACTATCAAACGACTGGAGGACGGCGCGATCGGCCGGAATACCTTCATGCGTTGCTACTGGAACACGGGTTTCCAGCGAAACACCCAGCCCCGAGCGGCCGACGTGACGGAGATGTACTACCAGTTGCGACACCCGTACCACTTCCTCTGGCTCGGCGGCGATTACTTCGTCGACGCGCTGATTCACTACATCGACGTGTGCCTGTGGCTGAAGGGCACGCATCCGGTCACTGCGCAGGGCGTGGGCGGCCGGCAGTATCGTCTGGCGACGCAGCACGGCGACACTTTCGATCACCATTTCGTCGAGTTCACCTTCGAGGATGGCACGAAGATGTTTGCCCAAAGCCGGCAGATCTCCGGCTGCTGGAACCAGGGCGGGGCACAAGCCCACGGTACCGACGGCATCGGCAACATCAGCCGCGGCCGGATCGAAGGCGCCGACAAGTGGCGCTTCCGCGCACCGATCCCGAACCCGTACCAGGTAGAGCACGACGTCTTGATCGACGCCATCCGCAACGACAAGCCGCACAACGAGACCGAATACGCCGCCACCAGCACGATGACAGCCATCCTCGGCCGCATGGCCAGCTACTCCGGCCGGATGATCACGTGGGACGATGCCATGAAGTCGAACGTAAGCCTGTCGCCCCGGAAGTACACCCTGGACGCCGCCCCGCCGGTGGTGGCCGACGAAAACGGCCTCTACCCGGTCGCGATGCCCGGGATTACCAAGGTCCTCTGAAAAGAAGCAACACAATCCCCATTACCTTAGGCATAAGGAGACTACCCATGCGTCCGATCTGTCTTGTTTTGACCTTGTTGTTGGGCACGAACCTGCTCTATGCGCAAGACGCCAAATCGCCATCTGCCGGAGCAGGCTTGTGCCCGGAAGAAATCAAGGAAGGCTTCGTCGGCCTCTTTAACGGCAAAACGCTCGACGGCTGGCAAGGTGCAACCAGGGCCTACGCCGTCAAAAACGGCACGTTGGTCTACACCAGCAACAGCGGGAATAAGAGCAAAGGTGGAGACGACCTGTTTACGACGAAAGAATACAGTGATTTCGTGCTCCGATTCGAGTTCAAACTCTCCCCGGGCGCGAATAACGGATTGGCGATCCGTACGCCCGTCAAAGGCGAGAAAGGCTTCGACGATATCGAGGACAAACGACTGATCGGAGACGCCGCGTTCGTCGGTATGGAACTGCAGATCCTCGACAACTCGTCTCCCCGCTGGGCGAAACTGAAGCCCTACCAATTCCACGGTTCGCTTTACGGGGTGGCTCCGGCCAAACGCGGGCACCTCAAGCCGGTCGGCCAATGGAACTCGCAAGAGGTGATCTGCAAAGGACGTCATATCACGGTGATCCTCAACGGCGCAACAATTCTCGACGTGGACATCGACGAGGTGGACAAACCGGGTATTCACCGCGGTCTGCCTCACCCAGGTCTCAAGAGAAACAGAGGCCACATCGGCTTCCTCGGGTGCGGATTCCCGGTCGAGTTCCGCAACATCCGGATCAAGGAACTGTGAAGTTGTTTTCGTTTACGTTACAATAACAGATAGTTCTGGGTGAATGGGGTCAGGCCGGGATTAGGGATTAGCGGAAAGGGCGTAGAATCGCTTAGTCCCTACTCCCGGCCTGACCCCCTGTTGAATGACCCCCTGTTGACCTAGTGGAGTACCAAATGCGAACCATCAAGTGTATCGGGCTGCTTGCCGTGATATTGCCGGGGGTGTTGCTTCTGATGTTTCTCACCATCGCGCACGTGGCGGTCGCCGAGGAGTCGCCTTCCCGCTACGACGTGGTTTGGGACTCGCCCAGCGAAGACGCATCCGGCTCGATGCCGCTGGGCAACGGTGAGATCGGCTTGAACGCCTGGGTCGGACCCGGCGGCGACCTGATTTTCTACATTTCCAAGACAGACAGTTGGGGCGACAACGGGCGGCTGCTGAAGGTCGGGCGAGTGCGCTTCAAATTCAACCCCAATCTACTGGCTCGGTCGAACGTGTTTCGTCAGACGTTGCGCTTGCGCGACGCGACGATCGAAGTCGGGTACGGGCAGGGTGATCAGGCAGCCACGGTCCAACTTTGGATCGACGCCAACCACCCGGTTATCCACGTGCAAGCGACCAGCAAGCGACCAGTGACCGTAAATGCCTCCGTTGAGCTGTGGCGAAAAGAGCGTTACAGGTTGCCGAGGATCGAGGACAGCGACGTGCACCTCAATCACGCAAGCGGCTACAAAGGGCACTTTCCCACGTTTGTTGAGCCGGATACGGTGCTGAAGGATCAGACCGGCCGCATCGGGTGGTACCATCACAACGTCAAGTCTGTCGGCCCGGCGATGACGGCGAAGATTCAGGGGCTGACGGGATTCGAGCGGCCCGACCCGCTGCTGCACCGCACGTTCGGGGCCATCATCCAGGCGGCCGGCGCCCGGCGGGTCGACAACCTGAACCTGCGATTGCCCGCCTCGACCTCGCACCGCTTCAGCATCTGCGTGCTGACGAAGCATCCGGCCAGCCCCGCGGCAGTGGCTTGGTGCAATGGACCGGCTGATTGCGTCTATCGAGAAGCTGCCCTTTTCCGAACGGCGACAGGCGCACGAGGCGTGGTGGCGGGAATTCTGGAACCGCAGTTGGATTCACGTTGCGGGTGGCGAAAAGGAACCCCATGACGACGCCTTCGTGGTCAGCCGGGCGTATGCCCTGCAGCGGTTCGTTACTGCGTGTGCCGGGCGCGGGGCGTATCCGATCAAGTTCAACGGGTCGATCTTCACCGTGCCGTACCCCGGCAGGCCCGGCGACGCCGACTACCGTTGCTATGGCCCAGGCTACTGGTGGCAGAACACGCGCGTGCCGTACGTGAGCATGTGCACCGGCGGCGATTTCGGCCTGATGCAGCCGCTGTTTCGGATGTACGCCACGGACGTGCTGCCGGTGTGCCGGTACCGCACACGGCTGTACTGCGGGCACGACGGGGCGTTCATCCCCGAATGCATCTACTTTTGGGGCGACGTGTTCAGTCAAACCTACGGCTGGACGCCGTTCGAGAAGCGCGGCGAAGACAAGCTTCAGGAAGGCCGCTGGCACAAGTGGGAGTGGGTGACCGGCCTGGAGTTGGTCTGGATGATGCTGGATTATTATGAACACACGTTGGATGAAGCGTTTCTCAAGGACACGCTCCTGCCGACGGCCCACGAAATCCTCACCTTCTTCCATCAGCACTACAAGGTCGGCGAAGACGGTAAGCTGGTGATGCATCCGTCGCAGGCGGTCGAGACATGGTGGGACTGCACCAACCCGATGCCGGAGCTGGCCGGTCTGCACGCCGTCAGCGATCGTCTGCTGTCGCTTCCGCAGCGCCTGACCACCGTCGAGCAGCGTGCGTTCTGGTCCGCGCTGAGAAAGAAGCTTCCCGAGTTGCCCACGCG
>JAUWJC010000531.1 GCA_030607895.1 Pirellulales bacterium | reverse complement strand
GGAAGCGGTTCGGGAAATACGCCGCGTGCCGCTGGAGGAGGCCAAGGCCGACGGCCGGATCGTCTTCTGCCAGGAGGAGATCGACGCGGCTTTTTTGGAGAGCGTCAAGGTCCAGAGCACTCCCGGGCCGCGAAACGTGAAGATCATCTACTCGCCGCTGCATGGAGTAGGCGCGTCGGCCGTTTGCCCGGTGCTCGAAGCGGTTGGGTTCGACGACGTCGAGCTATACGCGCGACACGCGGAGCCGGATCCCGATTTCCCCAACGTACCCGGCCATAGCGCCAATCCGGAAAACCCCCGTGTGTTCGACGAGATTATCGAACGCGCCAAGCAGACCGGGGCCGAGCTTATCATGGCCACCGACCTGGACGCCGACCGGCTCGGTTGCGCGGTCCCCGAATCGCTCGAGGCCGGCGCGTTTTGGACCACCCTGACCGGCAACCAGATCGGCGCCCTGCTGACCGACTACTTGCTGGGACTCCGCAAGCAGGCCGGCTCGCTTACGCCCGATCTGTACGTGGTCAAAACGCTGGTACCCACCGAACTGATTCGCCGCGTGGCCGACGATTACGGCGTCCAGACGGCCGGCAATCTGCTGGTGGGATTCAAGTGGATCGGCCTGGAGATAGACCTTCGCGGGCCGGAGGATTTCGTGTTTGGGGCCGAGGAGTCGTACGGTTTCCTGGCCGGTACTCATGTGCGCGACAAGGACGGCGCGGTGGCCGCCATGCTGTTGGCCGAACTGGCCGCCCGGCTCAAGGCCGACGGACTCTCGCTGTACGAGAAGCTCATGTGGCTGTTCCGGCAGTACGGCTGCCATGACGAACGGACCATCTCGGTAATGATGCCCGGCGCGGAGGGCATGGACCGAATGGAAGAGGTGATGGCCGGCTTCCGCGGCCAACCGCCCGAAACACTCGGCGGCCTGAAGATCACCCGGCACCGCGACTATCTCAACCAGACGGTGACCGACACGGGCGGCACTCCGCGGCCGTTGGACGGCCCCAAAGGCGACATGGTCATCTTGGAATTGGAGGCGGAGGGCAACTACATAGCCGTGCGTCCCTCGGGCACGGAGCCCAAGGTGAAGTTCTACATGTTCGCCTACGACCCACCCCGGCAAAGCACCGATCCCGAGGCGACCCTTTCCGTCCAAGCCGAGCGCCTGGATCGGATCGAAAAGGACCTGAAAGCCTTCGCCGGCGTGTAGGGGCGTTCTTCTGGTGGGCAGTGCCCATCCTACGGTTTCTGCGACAATTTTAGGGGGGGCATTGCCCACCAACCTGGCAAAAAGCATCTGCAACAATGCCGAATTACCAACGCAATTTCGTTCCCGGCGGCACGTATTTCTTCACGCTGGCAACCTATCGAAGAAGACGCCTATTCGCCAACACGCGGAACGTCGAGCGTCTCCGCGAGGCCATACGTGAGGTTCAGCGAGTTCAGCCGTTTGAAATTAAGGCGGCGGTAGTCCTTCCCGATCATTTGCATTTCGTCTGGTCATTGCCTGCGGGCGATTGTCAGTACTCGAAGCGGATCGGCCGCATGAAGGTGTTGTTTACGCGGTCTTACCGCGGCGAGAAACCAGGGGTTGAGAGTGTCTCCCTCTCACGCAAGAGACACCGAGAAAGCAACATCTGGCAGCGCCGATTCTGGGAGCACACCATCCGCGACGAAGAGGAATTCGAGCGCTGCATCGATTACATCCACTATAACCCCGTCAAGCATGGTCTTGTTTCCTGTCCGCACCTTTGGGAAGCATCCAGCTTTCATCGCTGGGTTCAACGCGGTCTCTACGAACCGCACTGGGGCTGTTGCTGCAACGGCCGAACTCCCGGCAAGTTCGGGTTCTCGGACATCAAGGACCTCGTAGGAGAATAGTCGCCTGCCGGAGTCGTAGGGTGGGCATTGCCCACCGAAACCCTTCTCCACTGTTTGGTGGGCAGTGCCCATCCTACGGTTACTGCTGGCGGCCAGCCCCACCGGCGGGTGGCACGCAACGTGGTTTTTCACTTTTTTCGCGATTCGACATATTTACATCCCGGGGAAGGTGTGATACATTGGCGGATGAGGGTATGTCTTGAAATTTGTCTCGGCGTTGGCGAAACGCGCCGGAAGTCTCATTTGGCCGGAAGGAGAGGTGCGATGTTTTTGTCTTCTCGTCGTCGAGTACGTTGGGGGTTCACCCTGGTCGAGCTATTGGTTGTAATCACAATCATTGGGATCTTGATCGCCCTGCTGCTGCCCGCGGTCCAAGCCGCCCGGGAGGCCGCCAGACGGATGTCGTGCAACAACAACATGAAGCAAGTCAGTCTGGCGATTCTGAACTATGAGAGTACTTTCCTGGAGTTTCCCCCGGCCTGTGTCCCTTCTTCTTCTTCTTCCAAAAAACACAACATGATCGCTTACATTTTGCCTTACATGGAGGACATGGTATTGGCGGACAGGTACCACTTCGACCAAGAGTGGAGTAGCGTGACTACCGACGAGGCCGATCCGCAAAACGACAAAGCCGTTAACAACAGCATAGGAACCCTGGTATGCCCTAGTGCCCCGAGCAAAAGAGACTACACAAGCGACTATGCCGCTTGTTCGGAGATTTCTGATGTTGCGAACGGTTTGAGGAGTGTGGTTGAGACCCGAAACAGTTGGATCAGTATTCTTCACCCGAGTGGGTGCAGACACATGGCGATCCGCGACGGCCTTTCCAATTCATTTATGCTATTCGAATGCGCCGGCCGGCCCAAGGGATACAAGTTCGGCAAGGCAACAAGCACCGTCGCGACCGCCGGCTACAAGTGGGCCGACCCAGCCTCGGCGTTCACGATCGACGTGGACTTGACTGCTGATGACAATAAAGCCAGTGTGATTAACTACATGAACTTTATCTCGAACGATGGGGAGATATTCGCTTTTCATCCTGGAGGTGCGAACTTCGCGTATGGGGACGGGTCCGTGCACTTCCACCCTGAGACCATGAGCAGTGAAGTGTTTGTTTCGCTGTTCACCCGAGAAGCACTCGACATCATTCCAAACCAATAGGCTGTCCATAAAGCCGCGCCCGGTGGTCGCGGTCTTCCGCGCAATCAGCCGGCCCGTGGCCCTTGTTCCCAAGCTCGGCGTGGGGACACCGCCTGGGACCGAGG
>JAUWJC010000048.1 GCA_030607895.1 Pirellulales bacterium | reverse complement strand
TAAATTCAAGGGTAGAACGGACGTTTGGAATCGCGCGAACTTTTCAGGCTATAACAACCTGCCAGGCCAAATGCCACAAAAACGCTGATTGAAAATCCTGTATGGTTCCGGCTCGTCCGGGTTAGGTCAGCATGCACATAGAACGAACCCACCTGGTCGGTGTACTCTCGGAGCGCCGAGGCACCGGTACTACCAGAGCCATGCAAGTCTAGCGCCATATCGCCTTCCCGCTTGTAGCCGCTTTGGGTAATCGCGGTCCCGGTCGGGGCGTGCGTGCTCCAGAGACTCGTCCACCCGGCCTCACCGGCGCCCTTGCCGACGACCGTCCCGTTATTCACGTAGCCACCCGATGAGGTGTTGAAGCCCGTATGGGCGATGGGCTCGGCCTGCACGGGCGCGGACAAGGCAGACAAGATGATGGCCGCCAGAACGACATAAAAAAGTCTTGTGAACATGTTACTGTTCTCCCGGGGTTGAAAGTTATGGCTCTTCCATTTTCAAGTGCGAACTCCGCATTTTTCGAGGGGTTGAGCCTTAGGGTTCAGAGACCTCGATCCTCAACAACAAATGCTTGCTAGCACCAAATGCTTGCTAGCACAACATCGAAAATACCATGCGCGATCCGGCCGTGTCAATAGGCAGGATCGAAAATTCCGTTCATTCCGTGCCACTTACGGGGGGGGTAAAGTGTTGCAGCGTAAGACTTTACGACGAAAGCTATCCGGCGAAATTTTTTTTCGGCCGGACCGAAAAAGACCCGATAAGTGGCTTTTGGGGGAGAAAGAAAGCCCAACGGGTGCAGGAACGCACTTCTTTTGTGCGGCAGTGGTAGGGTGGGGCGAGCGAAGCGAGCCCCACCAGAAAACAGCCGAATCATGGTTGGTGGGGCTCGCTTCGCTCGACCCACCCTACAGTTTTCCCAAAGCCGCAAGAAGTGCGTTCCTGCACCCATTACAACGCGCGGCGGATTCGCCGCTGGCGTCGGCCGAAAACCGGCTTCGCCGACGGCTTGTCTTCTGAAGGTTCGGGCTTGTCGGCCGCCTCGAATCCGGCAATCTCGGCTCGCTTCAGCAGGCGGTTGATTCGCATCTCGACCCGCGTCAACTCGTTGCCCTCTTCCGGCGTGACAAACGTGTAGGCAACTCCCTCACGTCCCATCCGCCCGGTGCGTCCCACGCGGTGGATGTAATCGTCGCAGAACTCGGGGATATCGTAATTGATAATGTGCGAGATGCTGGTCACGTCGATTCCACGGCCCATCACGTCGGTAGCCACCAGCAAGCGTATCTTGCCGCTACGAAAATCGGCCATTACCCGATCGCGGGATTGCTGCATGAGGTCGCCGTGAATGCCGGCCACCCGATCGAACTTCTTGGCCAGTCGCCGCGACGTGCGGTCGGTGCCCCGCCTGGTACGGCAGAAGATGATTGCCTGGGCGGGGTCCTCGCGGCGAATCAGTTGGGCCAAGAGCTCGAACTTTTTTTCCGGATCGACGGTGAAATAGAATTGCTCGATCGTCTCCACCGCCACGTCTTTTGTCGAGAAGTCGAGCATGTCGGGTTTGCGCATGTATCGCTCGGCCAGCCGTCTGACAGGCGGAGGGATAGTAGCGCTAAACAACAAGGTTTGCCGCGATCGGGGACAATGTCGCAGGATTTTTTCGATGTCCGGCCGGAACCCGATGTCCAACATGCGATCCGCCTCGTCGAGCACCACCAGGCGCAAGTTGCCCATCTGCAGCGTGCCGCGATTCATGAAATCCATCAGCCGTCCCGGCGTGCCGACAATCACGTCCGTGCCGCGTCGGAGTTTTTCGGCCTGTTCTCTGATTGGTTTTCCGCCGTATAGGGCCACGATATGTGTCTTGCGTCCGGCGGCCAGCTTGATGAATTCATCGCGGACTTGGACGGCCAATTCCCGGGTGGGGACGAGGACCAGGGCCTGGGGATCGGCCTTCTTTCCTTGCGGCTCGAGCCCTTCGAGGATGGGAATGGCGAAGGCGGCCGTTTTTCCGGTGCCGGTTTGGGCCTGACCCATCAGGTCTTCGCCGGCAATAGCGCGGGGAATCAGGCCCGCCTGGACGGGTGTCGGTTCCAGGTAGTCTGCCTTCGTTAAGGCCGCCAGCATCACCTCCGACAACTGCATGTCGGAGAACCCGGCGGTCGGTTGTGTTTTTTTTTCCGCCCGCGGTTTTTCCGCCCGCGGTTTTTCCGCCCGTTCTGATCGCGATTTGGATCGCTGTCTTGATCGCTTTTTCTGTTCAGCCACGGTTGCTCCGTCCTTAGAACGTGTTTTGAAATTCTCCCCTCTCCCTTCGGGAGAGGGGCAGGGGGTGAGGGCAGCGGTCCCAAAATCGCGGAAAACACGAGGTTTTCCAGACATTCGCCCTCACCCTAACCCTCTCCCAGTGGGAGAGGGGACCAAGCGAGGACAATTTCAAAACACGTTCTGAGGAACGAAGGGCGTGTTGAACCGGGCGCCCACGCCCTTCGCTGCGCTCAGGGACGTGCCACCCTCGCTTAAACTTGTACAGGTTATTTTTGCGCGGGTCCTTATTAACGTCCGAATTGAATTGCCCGCCAAACGATTGCTACCCGGTAGCATTTGCCCACTGTTGGAGCATCTGAAACTGGTCGACAAACCCCTGTTCCTCGACGCCGTAAGGGCTTTTGAAAAAGCTGGCCAGGAATTTTAGCTGTCCGGTTTGGCCACGGCGCCGGGCCAGTTCGGTAAAACGTATCAGATCGAGCACCAGCGGGGCGGCCAGCAGCGAGTCGCATCCCTGCCAGATGAACTGCAAGGTCATGGGCGTGCCCAAAAAGCCCGCAAAGTGGATATGGTCCCAAGCCGTCTTCCAGTCACCCAGGCTTTCGATGTATTCGATCGAGACGTGGGTTTGCGGCCGGTAGCCGAGGATTTTGCGCAGCAAGTGGTCCTTGCTGGCGACTTTGGTTTGCTTGTTGAGCGGATCGTCGAGCACCTTGCCATCCATGTTACCAAAGATATTGTGTCCCACCCAACTCATTACTTGTAGGTTTCGCTGGGCGAACATGGGTGCAAGGATGCTCTTCATGAGTGTTTCACCCGTCTTGCCGTCGCAGCCCATGTGCCGGGTTTTGCGGAGCCGGGCCAATTCGTCGATGGCCGTCGGGAAGGAACCCAGCGAGGGGGTGAAGTTAATATATGAATAACCCTGCTCCATCGCCGCCATGGCATAGAGCGAACTGGCCGGCAGGGGGCATTTCCGGGGCCGGTCCAACAGCGGCTTCAGCTCGGCCCAACTGCTGGGTATCGAGGCAGGGTCCATCGGCGGTTCGGTCGACGCCACGTTGACGACTATCAGGTGTTGCAGCCGCCGGGAGTCGACAAAGCGGGCCATATCCTCCTGCACGCGGCGGATTGCCTCGCGGGGCGACTCGCGGCGGGGGATATCGGGGCCGGCAAGCCGACCGATGGTAGTCCCCACCTTGTAGATTGTGCCCGGCCGGACCCGCCGATCGATTGCATCCAGTTCCTTCCGGCATTTTTCGACCAGTTTTGGCTCGACGGCCCGGCTGTTGGCGGCCAGTTGCGCGGCTTCGTCGGCCAATCGTGTTTGGCGGATTTCGTGCCCGGCGACGACAAAATCGTTCCAGTCGGGCAGGTCCAAGTGGGCAAACTGGGGCAAGGCGCTGACAAGCCCAACCTCGTCGACGAGGCCCTTCCCAAGGGCGGCCAGTCCGAGAATAGTCGTGGTAGCCACGCCTCCCTTGGCCCCAATCAACCAGATACCGATGTTAGCTTGCGTCATGGATAATATGTTACTCAGTCCACGAAAGTTGTTGTTAATGAGTCAAGTTTTGTCGGGGTTCAGGGTTCAGGACTTGCAATTCCACGTTTGCTCACAAATCCTGAACCCTGAACCCTGATAACTGGACCCCCTGGTTGGTCTGAGGCTACGCCTCGCTAGAATCTCCGCCAGGACCCGTCCGGTCTACTTGCAAAGGGCCGTCGAACTACTATGATTGTCCAGCGTGCGCCGAATTGCGTCAACCGCCCCTGTCTTCGTCTTCTGTCTTCAATGGAGTATTGACATGCCCCCGACCATTTCTCGAATCGTTCAGGCCCTCGAGCCGTCGGCAACCATGGCCATGGCGGCCAAGGCCCGGGAGTTGAGGGCCTCCGGCAAGACAGTCTACGACCTGAGTCTCGGCGAGCCGGACTTCGATACGCCCAGCCACATTTGCCAGGCCGCCGCCCAGGCCATGGACTCCGGACATACCCACTACACGGTGGCCAGCGGCATCCCGGAACTGAAGCAGGCGGTGGTCGACCAGTATCTCTCGGCCCACGGGCTGGAGTACGCCCCACAGCAGGTGGTGATTTCCAACGGGGCCAAACACGCACTGCACAACGTCTTCACGGTGCTTTTAGACCCGGGCGACGAGGTAATAATCCCCGCTCCGTATTGGGTTAGCTACGCGGAACTGGTTAAGTTGACCGGGGCGGTGCCGGTGATTGTCCAGACCGCCGAGGCCGACGATTTCAAGCTGACCCCGGATGCGCTGGCACGGTCCATCACCAAGAATACCAAAATGCTCCTTCTGTGCAGTCCGTCAAATCCGACCGGCAGCATGTACTCACCCGACGAATTGGGCCAACTGGCCGACGTTGTCATTGACGCTGCTGTCATCGATCGCGACCTGTTGGTGGTGGCCGACGAGATTTACGAGCGATTGGTCTATTCGGGCCACCAGTTTGCCAGCTTCGCCACGTTGCGGCCCGAATTGCCCGAGCGGACGATCCTTATCAACGGCGTGAGCAAGACTTACGCCATGACCGGTTGGCGTATTGGCTGGAGCATGTCGCCGGCCAACGTGGCCAAGGCGATCGGCGGCTTGCAGAGCCAACAGACATCGAACGCGTGCAGCATAAGCCAGTACGCAGCCATTGCCGCGCTAACCGGCCCGCAGCAGTGCGTCGACGAGATGCTGGCGGAGTTTGCCAAACGTCGCGAGTTCGTCACGCGGCGGATCGCCGAAATCCCCGGCCTGAGTTGCGCGGAGATGGGTGGGGCGTTCTATGCATTCATCAACATCAGCCGCCACCTGGGCCGATCGTACGACGGCGTGCGGATCGACAACTCGACCCAATGGTGTCTGGAACTGCTCTCCCAGAAGAGCGTCGCCACGGTGATGGGCTCCGCCTTTGGCACCGAAGGCTACGCCCGCGCCTCCTTCGCCACCAGTATGGAGAACCTGGAAGCGGCATTGGAACGGATCGAGCAGTTCGTGACGCAATAGGTGTAGGGTGGGCACTGCCCACCAGAATCAACAATTCGCGTTCATGGTGGGCAATGCCCACCCTACCACTTACCACTTCAGGCCGAATTCATCTCCGCCGGTTGGGCGCCCCAGGCCACCCATGAGCGGCTTGGTGGATTTCTTGGGCCGCTTGGCCGGCGGGTCCGGCTCGCGGGCCGAATCGTCTTCGTCCTTGGTTGGCTTTGGTGCGGGCAGCGCGTCTTTCATCGACAAACCGATCCGCTGGGCCTCGGCATCGACGGACAACACAACCGCCTCGATCTCGTCGCCTTCGCTCACAACGTCGCTGGTTCGCATAACCCGTTTGTGCGACAACTCGGAGATATGCACGAGCCCTTCCACACCCGGTTCGAGTTGGACAAACGCCCCAAACTCCATCAGCTTGCTGACCGTGCCGTTGACAACCGAGTTGACCGGGTACTTCGACTCGACGTTGGTCCAGGGGTTTTCCAGCATGTCGCGATAGCCGAGGCTGATCCGGTTGTTCTCGCGATTGACCTTCTCGACCTTTCCCTTGATGGTCTGCCCTTCGGTGAGCACGTCGCTGGGATGGTTCACACGGCCCCAGCCCAATTGACTGACGTGCAACAGTCCATCGACGCCGCCCAAATCGACGAACGCCCCGAAATCCATGAGCTTGCGAACGACACCCTCGCGGATTTGACCCGGCTTGAGCGAATCGAGTAGTTCCTGCCGGGCCTGCTCGCGCTCGCGTTCCAGGACGGCACGGTGGCTGAGCACCAGGTTGCGTCGCTCGGGGTTGGCCTCGGTTACCAGGCAGATGAACTTCTGATCGACGAACTCCGCCAGGTCTTCCACGCGGTATAGCGATATCTGGCTGACGGGAATGAACCCGGGTATGCGGTTCACCTCGCACTCCAAGCCGCCCGTGTTGTGGCCCGTTACCCGGGCTTCCACCGTCATGCCTTCGGCCAGATCGGCCCAATCGCCGATATTGGCCGAGGCGTGGGGAAGCATCAGTTCGTAGAGCCCTTCCTCGCGGTTGAACCGTGCGACGATCACGTCCAAGGCAGTTCCCGGCTCGGGCGGTTCGGCAAGTTCGGCAAACTGCTTGAGCGGCACGATCCCCTGTTCCCGGCCTCCCAACTCCACGAAGACGTCGTCGCGCTGAACCGCAATCACGCGCCCGGTGTGCCGCGACTCGGCCTCCAACTGCGGTTGCGAACTGACCGTCTCGCTGCCGGCCATGAGTTCGTCTAGGCTGGCGTCGCCCATGGCTTCCTGGAGGTCTTCTTCCAGTGCGGGCGGAAGCCTGTCGCGGATGTTTGGGGGTGGAAAGGAGCCGGGTGGAAGCGGTTGTTTTGGCTCGGGCTTGGCGGCCTGGACGTCTGGCGGGTGCGAAGCAGACGCTTCGGCCGCTTGCTCGTCGATGGGCGTCCTTTCCTCGCCATGACCCTTCGCCGCCTGATCGGAATCCTTGCGATCCTCTTTCAGGGGAGCCCAATCGTGCCGTGGCTTGGGCAGATAGGCGTCCGGGTCGCGCTGGGAACCGATCAATATCCGCTGCTGGCGCGGGGCGGGCTCCGACGCATCGTCGGTTGCGACGTCGGCCTGTTCGGTTTGGGGCTCTTCGGGCGGAGTTGGTTCCGCCTGAACTTCCGAAGTGTCGGCCCGCTCGGTCGGGTCGGTATTCATCTGTCGTTCCTTGGCCACACCAAAATGCCGGCAGTGCCGGTCGAATAAATCCCCGCTAAAACCCGAATACTATATTGTAACAAACCCAATAGCGGTATTCCAAGTGCCAAGACAGGTTCTGCCGGGCATCCTTCCTTCGACGGAACCCCACCCGGGTAGGGAGGACTGATCGGGCAACCGTCCACCCATTGGACGTTTCGGCATTTGTCGTGCAGAATATACTTCGCCCGACCAGGAGTGACACATTCGCGAAGGTCTGGAAGTTCTTCGGTCTGGCCCAAAGATTGACGTTGAAATCTGGCCGCGATTTGGTACACTTGTACACGGCCCGGCGTTGTGCCGACGTTCGATCTTTGACGACCGAAACACGTTGACAGCTTGCCAAGCCCCTTTCGACTCTCAACTCTCAACCATGTCCGATACGTCGAGCACAACAGCCATCGAGTTCGACGTGCCGCCCGAGAAGCGGCCCCGGCACATCGCCGTAATTATGGACGGCAACGGGCGCTGGGCCGGGGAGCGGGGATTGCCGCGAATCGAAGGGCATCGGCACGGCGTGGCGAGTGTACGCCGCACCACCGAGGAATGCGCCCGGCTGGGAATCCGCCAACTCACGCTCTACTGCCTCTCCAGCGAGAACTGGAAACGCCCCCAGGAGGAAATCGATTTCCTCATGCACCTGCTCCAGCAGTACATGATCGAGCAGCGCGGCACAATCGCCAGGCAGAACATTCGGGTAGCCGTGATTGGGCGTCGCCCGGGCATACCCGACGAAGTGCTTCGAGATATGGACAAGACGGTAGAGCTAAGCCGCCACAACACGGGCATGAGGCTCTGTCTGGCGATCAACTACGGAGGTCGAGCGGAACTGCTCGACGCAGTCGGCCAAATTGCCCGGAAGGTTAAAACCGGCCAATTGGACTCCGATGAATTGAGCGAAACCACCATTGCGGAGAATCTCTATACGGCCGGGATGCCTGACCCCGACCTGTTGATTCGCACGGCCGGCGAGATGCGGGTGAGCAACTTCCTCCTGTGGCAAATCAGCTATGCGGAGATCTGGGTTACCGAACGTCCCTGGCCGGAGTTCGATCAGCAGCAACTCCACCAGGCCATCCGCGACTTCGCCGCCAGAAAACGACGGTTCGGAGGATTGGACGAAAAGCGGAAAGCGGAAAGCTGAAAGCGGAAGGATAAGACGCTTGCGGCTTCGCAACTGACCACTATCAACTATCAACTACCCACTATCAACTACCCACTACCCCCCATGCTTCGCTGGCGAATACTCCTGGGAACGTCGATCGTGGCCGCCTTGGTCGGGTTGTGCTGGCTGGATCATCTCGCCTCGGTGCCCGGCGCGTGGCTGTTTCCCGTCGTGATTCTCGCGGCCGCGCTGGCCGATCAAGAAATGCTTCGACTGATGAGGGCCGCCGGCTCGCGTCCGCTTGCCTGGCCGGTCTACTGCGGGAGCCTGTTGGTGGTTGTAAGCAACTGGGCGCCGGCCGTTTGCAGTCCGTCGCTGGCGTTGGCCTTGGCCGTGCTGTTGGCTCTGCTCGGCGAGATGTGCCGCTACGAGAAGCCGGGCGGCGTCACCGTTAATCTGGCGTCGGCCGTCTTCGGCATTGTATACGTGGGTGTAATGCTCGGTTTTGTCGTCCAGTTGCGACTGCGCTGGGGAATCGGTGCATTGGCATCGTTGTTGATAGTGGTCAAGCTGGGCGACATCGGCGCATACACGGTCGGCCGACTTGTGGGGCGGCAGAAGATGGCGCCGGTGCTTAGTCCCGGCAAAACCGTCGAAGGCGCAATCGGCGCGTTGGCGTTTGGCTGCGCCGGCTCCTGGGTGTCGTTTCACTGGCTGGTGCCGCTGTTCGGTTCCGGTACGTCGAGTGGTCTTTGGGGCAACTGGGTGATGTTCGGCCTGATGGTGGCGGCAGCCGGCATCCTGGGTGATTTGGCCGAATCGATGCTAAAACGCGACGCCGGGCTGAAAGACTCCAGCAGTTGGATGCCCGGCTTTGGCGGAGTATTGGACTTGCTCGATTCGGTGCTTCTGGCTGCCCCGGTTGCGCTGGCATTTTGGAGCTTGGGGCTGGTCGGGCCGTAATCAGCTTCGCGCCTCAAAGACACTGATTTCGGGGGGTATGAAAAAAGCCGCAAAAAAGAGCTGGGCCGAAAAAGGGACCAGGTTTAATTTGCCGGAACGGCCCGGAGGGTGCTTCGCACAAATTAAACCTGGTCCCTTTTTCGGCTCGTGCACCCATCGGAGGTTCAGGCGATGGCGATCAGGGTGGTTTGCCCAAACGGTCACACGCTGAAGGTCAAGGATAGTCTCGCCGGCAAGACGGGTCTTTGCCCGGTCTGCGGAGCACAAGTGAAAATCTCGCCGGCCCCCAACGCCGGTCTATCGGAAGACGACATTCTGAGCATTCTGGGGCCCCACGTGCCGAAGCCAAGACCGCATTTCGTGCCTGCCGAGGACACGAAGCCAGAACCGTCCGAGTCGCCGGGGACTTCATCGGCTGACGGGCCGTCGCCGCCGAACAAAACCTGCGACAAATGCAATCGCGAAATCTCCGCCGGAACACACATCTGCCCCCATTGTCACACCTACATAGCCGGGTTATCGGACTTGTGTGCCTATGTAAGTCCAGGCAAACAAAGATCTTACGGTCATCTTCGCCCAACCGCTGGATTTCCATGCCCGGATTCAGCTATAGTATAATGTTTAGGAGGCCCATTCTTGGTGGGTTGCGTCGGCCAGGGTGCCGACGTGGATCTTGATGAGCGAAACTAGCATCTCGGTGGTCAGCCCCAAGACGCGTCTGACCGTCTTTGGCGCGCGCGACCAGCATCTGCGTAAGATTCGTGATGCGCTGGATGTTAGCATCTCGACTTGCGATGGCCGCATCCACATCGAAGGTAACGAAAAGGACGTAGCCTGCGCCACGGAAGTGCTCGAACGACTCCGGGTCTTTGCTCGACGCCACGAGCAGTTCACCCCGGACGACGTGAATCGTATGTTGGACGAGGTCGTCGGAGGCAACTCTCCCAGCCAATCTCCACCGATTGTGGTCCACGGCGGTCGGCAGGTCCGGCCGCGCAGCGCGGGCCAGGCCCGATATGTTGAGGCAGTACGCCGAAATGACGTCGTCCTCTGCTGCGGTCCTGCCGGAACCGGGAAAACCTACCTTGCCGTGGCCATGGCCGTGGCCGCTTTGAAGGGGCCATTGATTCGCAAGATCGTGTTGGTTCGGCCGGCGGTAGAGGCGGGCGAGAGCCTGGGATACCTGCCGGGTGACTTGCAGGCGAAGATCAATCCGTACTTGCGGCCGCTGCTGGATGCCTTGCACGAAATGATGGAACATGAACTGATCAGGCAATACACCGAAGAGGACCTGATCGAGGTCATTCCGCTGGCCTACATGCGAGGCCGAACGCTTAACGATGCATTCATAATCCTTGACGAAGCACAAAACACGACCATCTCGCAGATGAAAATGTTCTTGACGCGGATGGGTGCCGGCTCCAAGATCGTCGTTTCCGGCGATATCACCCAAATTGACTTGCCGCGTCACACGCGCAGCGGCCTGGTCGATGGATTGACCAGACTGCAAGGCATCGAAGGGTTTGCCGCAATTGAGCTGGAAAACGCCGACATTGTACGGCATCGGTTGGTGCGGGAGATCGTCAACGCTTACGATAGACAACCCAAGAAGCAAAGGCGGAAGGCCGCAACGAAACCGTTTAGCCCCGGCGGCCACGCCGGGAAACCACCATCGCCGCGTGGCCGCGGCGGCTAAACTCAACTCTCAACTTTCAACTCTCAACTTTCAACTCTCAACTAATGACAACAGGCCCTCAGAAGAGAACCCGATCGGAACGCGTCGCCGCGCTGGAGTTGCCGCCCGCGCGTTGGGAACGGGCCTTGGCTAGCTTGGGGCGGCGTGACGTCTTGCTGCGGATCGGGTTGTGTGTGCTGACGGCCCTGGTGTTGTGCGCACTAATCCGCGGTTGGGATCCACCCATGGCGTATCGCACCGGCTACACCCCTTCGCACGATATCGTCTCGAATAGCTTCTTCAAGAAGCCGGACCCGGTGGCCACCGAGGCGGCCTGGGAACGTACCCGAAGCCAGGTCCGCTACGTCTACGCCCGCCACCCCGAGCCGTTGGTGCAGCTTGTCGCGTCGTTGCGAAACACGGTGCTCCAGATCGCTTCCGCCGAAACCTACGCGGATGTCGACCCGCAACTCTGGGCGGAGTTTCAGCCCCCGGTGGACGAAAATGCTCCGGCGGCCGACAAGGCGAAGCTCAACCAACACGAGCAAGAGCAGTTCCAGGAGTTCCATCAGGCAGTGACCGGTGAGGAGAATCTGGCCAGGTTCGAAAAGGCCGTGACCGATGCGCTTGCGCCGTTCGAGCGGCGGGGACTGTTGGATAAACCTATCCAGAAACTGGGGCAAGGCAACCAGGAAGAGATCGTCGTGTACCCTGTCGGCCAGCCGCAATCGCAAGAAGTGGTCCGGCTGAGTGACGTGCTCATCGGCGATGCCGCGGCAATCCGCAAGAGCCTGACGGTCGAATTCAAGTCGGCCGCGATTGCCGATCGGGTATTTGCCTGGCTGCGGCCGCGGCTGCCCGCCACGCTGCTTCTGGACGAAGGCGAAACCCAAAAGGCGCTCCAGAAAGCCGTGGCAAGCGTCGAGAAAGTGTACGTCAGCTACACACCCGGCCAAACCCTGGCCAAGTGCGGCGAACCACTTCAGGACGAGCAAATCGACCTGCTCCGACGGGAATACCGCGCGGCCATGGACCAGCGAGGCCTGGGGCCAAGGGTCTCGCGAGCCGCGGCGATCGTGGCAGTTGTCCTCACTCTGTTCGGATTGTGTGGCATCTACCTGCAAACGCGCGAACGCCGGCTACTCGTCAGTCTCAAGCGACTGACCGTGATCCTGGTCCTGGCCGTCCTCACCGTGGCGCTCGCCTGTTGGGCATCCAGGGACGCCTGGCGAGCGGAGATCGTTCCACTGTTGCTCTTCAGCCAGGTGGTGGCAATTGCCTACCGGCAGGAATTGGCGTTTTTGCTGTCGGGTGTTGTGTCGTTGATTGTCGTGTTGGCCTTGGGGCTCGGACTGAGCGAACTGCTGGTGCTGATGGGAGTGACTGCCGCGGCGATCCTGCAACTCGGATACGTGCGAAGCCGTAGCAAGCTGATATACGTGGGGTTCTTTGCCGGATTGGCGGCCTCGGTGATAACCATCGGCGTGGCGTTGATCGACAATCAGCCGATGGGGTGGACGATGCTGACCGACGCCCTGCGAAACGCCCTTTGGACATTGGCCGCCGGCTTTCTGATGACCGGACTGTTGCCCTTCATCGAGCCGTTGTTCGGCGTGCTGACCGACATCAGTCTTCTGGAACTCGGCGACGTGGCCCACCCGCTCTTGCAGGAACTCGTCCGACGCGCGCCAAGCACCTACAACCACTCAATCACCGTCGGGTCGATCGCCGAGGCGGCTGCCGAATCGAGCGGCGGCAGGGGACTGCTGGTCCGCGTGGGAGCCTACTTTCACGATATCGGCAAGATGCTCAAGCCGGGTTACTTCATCGAGAACCAGGGCGACCAGTCCAACCGGCACGAAGACCTCGTTCCCGCCATGAGCACCCTGGTAATAATCGCCCACATCAAAGACGGCGCCAATCTGGCGCGACAACATCATCTGCCGCAACCGATCATCGATTTCATTCAACAGCATCACGGCACCACGCTGGTGGAGTTCTTTTACGAACGGGCGAGCGAACAGAGCGAAAGCAACCCCGATGGAGGCGGGGTCGAGGAAAGCACCTTCCGCTACCCCGGCCCTAAACCACAGACTAAGGAAGCCGGCGTGCTGATGCTGGCCGACGCCGTGGAAAGCGCCAGCCGAACACTCGTCGATCCAACCCCCGCCCGAATCGAAAGCCTGGTCCGCGAAATGTCCGAACGACGGCTGGACGACGGACAGTTCGACGAGAGTGGCCTGACGCTGCGCGAGCTGCGCACGGTTGAAAACAGCATCATCAAGTCGATTACCGCTATCTACCACAGCCGCGTAAAATACCACGACCAAAGGACCGCATGACAAGCAGTTTTCAGTTTTCAGTTGTCCGTTGTCAGTTCTTGACCATGCACTCGGTCCCAAGCTCTGCTTGCACTCGGTCCCAAGCTCTGCTTGGGACCGCATCTTGTTTCGGACAAGTGGTCGGTGGGTTCCCCAGCAGAGCTTGGGACCCAGGCTTAACTGATAACAGACAACTGATAACTGACCCCTGATAACTGCCCCCTGCTAACT
>JAUWJC010000102.1 GCA_030607895.1 Pirellulales bacterium | reverse complement strand
GTTCCGCCTCTTTCAGAAAACCACGAAGAGCACGAAGCAAGGAAATATCAAGATGTATCAATACACCCTCCCCCTTCTCTTGTCTATCCGTGTTTAATCCGTGTTTCATCCGTGTTTGATCCGTGGCCGAGATAATCCCGTGAATGGTTACCAATCCCGGTTCTGCCGACGTACATCCCCCATCTCCGGACGCAGGGGGTTGAATCTGCCGGCCGGTCCCTGTATACCGTGTAGGGAAGGGGAACAGGCTGGTTCTCGCCTATCGAGAAGCAGGACGGGTTCCGACGAGGACGGCGTCGTCTCATCCCACCCCCCATTTGGTTCCCAGGGCGAGCAAAGGAGTACAAGATATGGACGAAAACAAGGGTGCGGGCAAATCCAATCCCGTCCGATGGGGCGCGATCGGCCTGGCCTGGTTCGGCGAGGTGCATGTCGACACGCTGGCCGACATACCGGGCATCGAGTTGGCGGCGCTATGCGAGCGCAGGCCGGATCGGCTAGCCGAACTGGCTGATAAGTACGGTGTCGAGAAGCGATACACCGATTACCGCGATCTGCTGGCCGATCCCCAGATCGACGTGGTGAGCATCACCACGCACATCTACGACCACCGCGACATCACCATCGACGCGCTGAAGACCGGCAAGCACGTCTTCCTGGAAAAACCCATGGCGCCCACCGCCGCCGATTGCGACCGGATACTCGAAGCGGCCGCCGCTGCCGAGGGGTTCTTCACGGTGGGACACATCTGCCGGTTCGATCCCCGGGTGGAAATGGCCAAACGGGCGATCGACGAAGGCCGCATCGGCCGGATCATCTCGATGCACGCCAGGCGAAACCTCTCGAAGGTTATCGGCCAGAGCGTACTCGACACAATTTCGGCCCTGATGGGCGACGGCATCCACGACGCCGACTTGATGCTCTGGTTCAGCCGAGCCAAACCGCTGAGTGTTTATGCACAGGAAGTTCACCCGGGCAACAACAAATATCCCGACGCCGGCTGGGCCATGTTCCGGCTGGATAACGACGCGATCGGCGTGATTGAATCGGTTTGGCACCTGCCGGAAACCACTCCCTACGCAATCGATGCACGAATGGAGATTCTCGGCACCGAGGGGGCCCTGTATATAAACTGTGGCCAGGCCGGCCTGGAGATTCACGATGCCAAGGGAATCCAAATGCCCGACACCATGTATTGGCCCATGGTCGTCGGCCGGCGATTCGGCATTCTACGAAGCGAGTTGGACTACTTCGCCAAGTGCGTGCGGACCGGCAAGCGGCCCGAGCACATCACACCGCAAGAGTCGCGGGACGCGGTCGCCCTGATCGAGGCCGCCACCCAGTCGGCGAAGACGGGCCAGGTGGTGAGTTTGTGAGTTTAGCCGCCGCGGCCACGCGGCGATTGGTTGCGGTAGAAAGTCGCGGCAAATGCAGTTCGAGCATATCGGCCTTATCACGACAGAGAAGAAGGCAACCGAGCGTTTTGTGCCTGCCACCCGGGTTTGGGTAACCGACTACTTGGAGCATCCGTTTCGCGTGGAATGGTTGCGATTCGAGGCCGGCAGCCCGGTTCCCGACCCGGTACGCCGAATGCCGCACGTGGGGTTCCTGGTAGACAACATTCGTTCGGCAGCGAGCGGTTTGAATGTGCTGCTGAAACCATTCGACGCCGGGCCGCGAATTGTCGGCTTCTACCAGACCGACGATGGGGCGGTCGTCGAGTTTCAGCAGTACAAGGGGGAAGGCGGAAGGGGGAAGGCGGAAGGCGGAAGGACGAAGGATGAGGAAGTCCAGTCTCAAGAAAACCACGACATAACCACTAATCGGAGCATCAACATGCAGTTCGATCACATCGGCATTATTACGACAGAGAAGAAGCCGGGCGAGATGTTCATCGCGCCCACCAAGGTCTGGGTCACTCAGTTCATGGATCACCCCTACCACATCGAATGGCTGCGATTCGAGCCCGACAGCCCCGTGTCGGGACCGGTCCGCGACATGCCGCACGTGGCCTACCGGGTGGACGACATCGAGGAGGCCAGTGCGGGGCTCAAGGTGCTTCTGGAACCGTTCGACGTGGGCTTCGCCACGGTAGGTTTCTTCCAGACCGACGACGGCGCGGTTGTTGAGTTTATGAAATACAAGGAGGAGGGAGTTTAGGGGTTTACTGTTTAGCCCCGGCGGCCACGCCGGGGGACCACCATCGCCGCGTGGCCGCAGCGGCTAAACGCAACTGTACAAACCACTGTACAACATGCGTCCCTCGGCCCCCGGCTTTGCTGGGGGATTGGTGACGCCTGTGTCCCACCCTCAATTGCGGTTGCGATAGTTCCCCGGTTGAAGGAAGAGTGTGTTGGAACAAGACACTTCGAACTAACAGGAGAAACATAAATGGCCAAATCCCCCTTGCTCCTTGTCGCCCTGTTGAATTGTACATCACTGCTGGCGACATTGGCTCCCGCCGACGACGCATTGCCGAGTATCGATCCGCTGGTTCGCCTGCTCGATCTGAACATCGGCCGGCAGGCCTCGGTGAAGTTATCCAACGGCAAGACGGTCGGCGTGAAGCTGATCGATTTGCGAGAAGATCGCGACAACGTCCGAAATGCCGTGCGGAAGGCCTACGTGACGGTCAAACTGAACGGGCGGAAGGTTACGCTCCGGGCGGCAACCTATCACCTGCCGATCACGGTTGGCGACGTGCAGATCGACTGCTCGATTACCAAGGGGCACGTGCAAGGCGACAGCAACCCGTGGTCGTTGGATGCCGACGCGCGGTTACGGCTTTGGCCGGCCGGTTCGCCCTGGATTCGGCCAGGCACCTTCGCCTATCCGGTGCCTCAGCGGTGGTTTGCCAGCGGTACTATCATGGCCAACGAGATAGGCGACGGCGAGCGGCCGGAGGATAAGTCGATCTACTATCATTGGGGGCGCGATATTGGCGGGGCGGAGAAACTGGTGCCGGTCATGGCCGCCACCGACGGCGTGGTCGTCTCTTCCGGCGACAAGCGGATCGACCCACCCGACTACCCGCCCACCGTTCGGCCCCGATACGACGTGGTATATCTCCGCGACGGCCGCGGCTGGTACTATCGCTACAGCCACCTCGATTCCATCGATCCCTCGGTGAAGGTTGGAACACGGGTGAAGATGGGGCAGAAGATCGGCGCGCTGGGCAAGCGAGGCGCCAGCGGCGGGTGGTCCCACCTGCACTTCGACATCGCGGCCATGCAGCCCAGCGGCCGTTACGGCATCCTCGAAGGTTACGCTTTCTTCTGGCAAGCGTATCGCGATACGTACCGGCCGAAGCTCCAGGCCGTTGCCCGACCGCACCTCGCCGCCTGGACCGGCGATCCGGTAACGCTCGAAGGCGGCCGGTCGTGGAGCATCAAGGGACCTGAACACATTGTCAACTACCAGTGGATGCTCAGCGACGGAACGACCGCCCAGGGTCCCATTGTCGAGCATCGCTACAAGCGGCGTGGCACATACAACGAGACGCTCAAGATCACGGACGACGAAGGCCGCGTCGATTACGACTTTGCCAAGGTCTTTGTACACGACCGAAAAGACCCCAAGCTGTTGGCCCCCAGGATCCACGCCGCCTACTGGCCGACCTTCGGAATCAGGGCCGGGGATGAAGTGACGTTCAAAGTTCGCTCGTTCGCCGTCGGCCCCGACGAAGGGCAGGAGGTGTGGGATTTCGGCGACGGCAGCCCGCCGGTCAAAGTGCAATCGGATGGTAACACCGTCAAGCACGCAAAAGACGGCTACGCGGTGACGACGCACGTTTACCAGCGGCCGGGCCACTATCTGGTCGCGGTACAGCGGGCGAACCGTCGCGGCGAGACGGCCACCGCCCGGCTCCACGTCCGCGTTGCGGAGGCCGAGACCGTGCCGGTCGGCGTGGCGAAAGTCGACATCACGCCCAACTATCCCGTCAGGCTGACTGGTTACGGCGGCCGAACAGAGGAAGCCGACGAAGTGGCCCAGCGACTCTCGGCCAAGGCGTTGGCAATCGGCTCGGACGACGGCGACGGTCCGGCCGTGCTGGTGATGGTGGAGAACTGCGGCGTGCCTCGCAAGCTGGTCGAGAACTTGGCCGCCAAACTGAAGGACGCAGCGGGAGTGAAGCGCGAGCGTCTGGTTGTCTGTTCCACGCACACCCACACGGGCCCCTGGGCCAAAGGCTTCTTGCCCTTGCACTTTTCAGACGAGCTGCCCAAGGAACATCAGGCCCACGTCGACCGCTACACCGAGGAACTTGGCCGGTGGATAGAAAAAGCGGTGCTCGATGCGCTGGCAGCCCGCAAACCGAGACGACGCCTGGCATGGGCGCGTGGTTCGGTCTCGTTTGCCGGGAACCGCCGCGTGATGAAAAACGGCAAATGGGCCGGGTTCGGCTTCACGCCCGACGGGCCGGTCGACCACGATTTGCCCATGCTCTGCGTGACCGAGAAGGACGGCAAGCCAGTGGCCGGGGGCGGCAACTCCGCTTGCCATTGCACCACGCTGGGGGGTAATACCAACAAGATTCACGGCGATTGGGCCGGCTGTGCCCAGCAATGCATCGAAGCCGATCATCCGGGCGTGATTGCCATGACGTGCATCGGCTGCGGGGCAGACGCCAACCCCTGGCCGCGCAGCACAATCGAGTTGTGCGAGAAGCACGGTCGGGCGGTGGCCGACGAAGTCAAACGGCTGCTGGGAGGAAAACTCACGCCGATCGAGCCGAAACTGACCGCCAAACTGGTCCGCGTCAAACTACCGTTCGACACGCTGCCCACGCGGGAAGAACTTCAGCAGCGAGTGAAGGCGGCCCAAGCGCAAGGCGCTTCGCGACACGCAAAACGCCTCGGCAACCACGCCCGGGCCATGCTCGCGGTTATCAAACGCGACGGGCAGTTGCCCCGCGCGTTGGACTATCCCGTGCAGACTTGGGTCTGGGGCGACGATCTGGCCATGGTCTTCCTGGCGGGTGAGGTGGTGGTCGACTACTCGCTACGGCTGAAGCGGGAATTGGACCGCTCGCGGCTGTGGGTATCGGCCTACAGCAACGAGGTGCCGTGCTACATCGCCTCGAAGCGGCTGATGAAAGAAGGTGGGTACGAAGTGGACAGTTCCATGATTTCCTACGGCCAGCCCACCCGGTTAGCCCCGGCCGCCGAAGAGACGTTGGTCGACAGCATACGCAGCCTGCTGCCGGAGTATTTCAGACGAGAGTACTGATGAGTCCCCTTCCCATTTTGGCGTCACTACTGATGATTTCCGGTCCGATCCAGTTCGAGCGTCACGACATCGACGATTTTCCCGCCGGTTACCAGGTTGCGGTGGCCGACGTAAACGGCAACGGCAAGCCGGATGTGATTGCCGTCTCGATTGGGGCAGATCGGGTGGATTGGTACGAAAACCCTATCTGGCAACGGCGGCCCGTGGCCCGGACTGCCCGCAACATCGACCTGGCCCCACGCGACATCGACGGCGACGGTCGAGTGGAAATCGCCTTGGCCAGCGAGTTCCACTTCTGGGAGTCAACCCGCGGCGGCCTGATCCACCTGTTGACCCAGACGAAGAACCTGGACGATCCCTGGCCAATGCATCCGCTGTGTGTCGATCCGGTGGTACACCGGCTCCGCTGGGGAGACCTTGACGGGGACGGCCGAGCGGAGCTTGTCCACGCACCCATTTTCGGTGCCGGTTCAGACGGTGCCCGTAACCCCAAGCCCGCCCATCTCTGGGCCTTCCGCATTCCCAGAGAACTCGGCAGCGAGCCCTGTGAGACCTGGAAGATCGACGAGACGCTCACCGTGCTGCACGGGCTTTACGTTGGCGACCTCGACCAAGACGGTCGCGACGAGATACTCACGGCCAGCTTCGAAGGGATCCACCGATTCGATTTCGAGGGTCGGGGTGCAAGCGGCCGCTGGCGGAAGATCCAGATCGCCCCCGGCGCCGAGCCGCTCGATCAAAAGCCGGGAACTCCGCGAGGTACAAGCGAAGTGGCCCCGGGAAACCTTGGGCCCGGAAAACACTTCCTTGCCGCCATCGAACCCTGGCACGGGACCCAGGTGGTTGTTTACACTCCGCCCACCGGCAACGGTCCATGGCAACGCCACGTGCTCGACGATACGCTGAGCGAGGGGCACGCCCTGGTAGTGGCCGACTTCGATGGTGACGGAGCGGACGAGATCGGGGCGGGCTGGCGAGCGGGGGGAGGCGGCTTGACGCTGTACGATCCGGTTGACGACTCCGGCCAGCACTACAACAAAGTCGATCTGGACCGCGGTATTACCGTCGAAGGCGCGGTGGCGGCCGACATAAACCTCAATGGCCGACTCGACCTGGTAGTGATTGCCAGTCGCTCGAACAAACTGGTTTGGTACGAAAACCAATCACGCTGAATGTCCCCCAGAAAGCCCTAACGCGGACGGGCCGCAAACAAAACCGTTTAGCCCCGGCGGCCACGCGGGGCAGGCACCGCCGCGTGGCCGCGGCGGCTAAACGCAAGTGGCGCAACCCCGCCGAACGCACCAGCAAAGGACCCCAAATGAAATCCGCGACTGTTGGCATTGCAATTGGTTGGCTCTGTCTTTGTGGTGTCTGCTGCCTACTTGAAGCGAGCGAAGATGGGTTCATCAATCTGTTCGCCGACGGCACGCTATCCGGCTGGGTCGAGGAGCAGCACTCGTTCTTCAAAAAGGAACACCCCAACGGCCGAACCTGGTCGGTCAGAGACGGCGTGGTCGCCTGCGACGGTTCGCTGGGCAATTGCGGCTTCCTGCGGTACGAGAAGAAGCTGTGCGACTTCGTGCTACGGCTCGAGTACCGGATGTCGAAAGGCTGCAACAGCGGGATTGGCATCCGCGCCGCGGTGCCCTACACGACCCTTTCGCCCAACACGCTTCCCTTGAACGTCGGCTACGAGTTTCAGATTCTCGACGACGCGGGCAAACCGATCAGCGAGCAGTCGAGCGGTTCGTTCTACGGCGTTTTGGCGCCCCGGCTGAACGGCTCGAAGCCGGCCGGCCGGTGGAACTCGTTGGAAATCGTCTGCCGCGGACCGACGATTCGCATAACGCTCAACGGGCAGGTAGTCCAGGACGTTGATCAGACCAAGATCGACGCGATCAAGGGACGATCGCGGTGCGGCTACATCTCCTTGCAGAACCACGGCCACGGTATAGAATTTCGCGGCATCAGGCTGAAGGAATTGGACTGACGCAGTGAGCCTTGCACTCTGGAAAAAGGCCGTCTCCGATTCGTGGCTGCAACTGGCCGTTTGCAGTACGCTGTTGGTGCTGTTCAGTTGGATCTTCGTCTGGCTGATGAGCCTGCTGAAGATTGGCGCCTGGAGCAGCCTGCTGAGCCTGGTTCCCAAGGTGTTTCAGCCGCTGATAGACGTTCCGCTGGCCGATCTGGCCACGCCCACCGGACAACTCAGTGTCCTTTACGTCCACGTGATAACCATGCTGGTATGCGTCGGCTGGGCGTTGGGCCGGGGCTCCGATTCGATCAGCGGTGAAATCGACCGCGGCACCATGGACCTCATCCTCTCGCTGCCCGTGCGGCGCGTGAGCGTGATGGCCATTCCCGCCGTCGTGGCAACCGCCGGCGCGGCGGTGCTGGCCGGATCGGTGTGGGTGGGAACATGGTTGGGTGTGATGACGGTCCAACTGCACGGCGACGTATCGCTCCGGCAACTCCTGCCCGGGGCGGTCAACCTCTTCGCCATGACCTTCTGCCTGACCGGGATAACCACCCTGTTTTCTTCCTGGAGCCGGGATCGCTGGCGCACAATCTGGATGACCGGCGGCTTGTTCGTCGTCTCGATGATCATCAAGATGGTCGCCCGGCTTTGGAAAGCGGGCGCGTGGCTGAAATACCTCAGCTTTCTCTCCGCGTTTCAGCCGCAGGAGTTGATCCTGATGGAAACGAGCACGCCGTCCGTGGCGTTGCGATACAACGGCACGCTGCTGGGCTTGGGATTGATCTGCTACCTGGCCGCCGCGATCGTCTTCACCCGCCGCGACATCCCGGCCGCCCGCTAAGTTCGTAGGTGTTAGGGTTCAGAATTTGGGAATGAACGTGTCATCAAGGTCCTGAACCCTGAATCCTGAACCCTGAACCCTTTGGTTGCGGCCAACGGCCGCGCTGGGTTTCTTTCCGCCTTCCGCCTTCCCCCTTCCCCTCTACTCGGTCCGGCTGGTGATTTCGAGCAGGTGATGGCCGAACTGCGTCTTGACCGGGCCGTGCACCTTCCCAATCTCTTCATGGAAGACGACCCGATCGAACTCGGGCACCATTTGGCCCTGGCCGAACTCACCCAAGTCGCCGCCATCTTTTCCCGACGGGCACTGCGAGTGTTTCTTGGCCAATTCGGCGAAATCGGCCCCCGCTTCGATCTCGGTCTTCAACGCTTCGCAGGCTTCTTGGGTTTCCACCAGAATGTGACGTGCGGTAGCTTGGGCCATGCCTCTTCTCCTTTTGGATTTGGATATTACGGGCCGATTTCGCAAGTGCCGGCCCCCGCGGGAAAAACCCTAGCATAGCTGTTTGACGCCAAATCGCAAGGGGTGTTTGCGTTGCATGGTAGCCTTGGTTATGCTGGGTGTATTCGCCCAGGGGCTCATTCCCAAAACGTAACTGTTCACGGACACGATGGAATCAGGCCACGGATGAAACACGGATCAAACACGGATAGATAATAGGGAAGGGTCTTGATCCACCACGAAGTACACGAAGAGAAGAAGGAGTAGACATCGAGAAAATACGGTTTATCAACTAGACATTCCCTTCATCCGTGTTTGATCCGTGTTTGAGCCGTGGCCGAGATAATCCCGTGAACGGTTACCCCAAAACCATCAACACCACATTCCTTTCATCGTGAGGACCTGCCATGAGACTCGTTACCATGCTGCTTGCCTTGCTTGCCACTGCCCCGATTGCCGCAACCGCCGCGGCCGCCGAAGAAGGGTTTGTCCCCCTGTTCGACGGCAAGACACTCACCGGCTGGCGAAAGATCGGCGGCGGAGATTGGAAGATCGCCGACGGCGCGATCCGCGGCACCGCAGTCAAGTCGGAAAAAGAGCACGGCCTGCTGATCACCGAAAAGAAGTTCAGCGACTTCGCCGTCCGGCTGAAGTACAAGGTGAACAAGGGCAACAGCGGCTTCTACTTCCGCTCGGAAGAGGGTGGCACCGCCGGAGTCATGGGCTTCCAGGCCGAGATCGACATGAACCGGGCAACCGGCGGGCTGTACGAAACCCGCGGCCGCGCCTGGGTCGTTAAACCCAAACCCGAGGATGTCAAGACCTGGTGCAAGCCGATCGGCCAGTGGAACGAAATGGCGGTGGTCGCCATAGGTAAGCGGATCGTCGTCCACGTAAACGGTAAAAAAACGGCCGAACTCACAAACGATCCGGGCCGAACCGAAGGCTACATCGCCCTGCAACTGCACGGTGGCCAGGATATGGACGTCGAGTTCAAGGATATCGATATCCTGGAAATCCCGCTGAAGAAATAGGGATGTCCTCCAGCTATCCGGCCTACCTGGAGTTGTTCCAAAGCGGCGAACTCGCCCGGCGGGCGGAAAAAGCAATCGGCTCGCTGGCCGATTGCACGGGCTGCGCCCGGCAGTGCCACGCCAATCGGCTTGCGGACGATAGCCCAAACTCCTTCTGCCGCACCGGCCGATACGCCCTGGTTAGTAGCTCCTTCCCGCACCATGGTGAAGAAACCTGCCTGCGGGGCACGCACGGTTCGGGCACGATCTTCTTCAGCCACTGCAACTTGCGCTGCGTGTTCTGCCAGAATTTCGACATCAGTTGGCAAGGTCAAGGTCGGCCGGTCGGGCCCGATCGGCTGGCTGCCATGATGCTCGGGCTCGAGGAGCACGGCTGTCACAATATCAACTTCGTCACTCCCTCGCACGTCGTCCCGCAGATTCTCGAAGCGCTGTGCCTGGCTGTTGAAGGGGGACTGTGTTCGCCGATCGTCTACAACACGGGCTCGTACGACAGCCTGGAGACCTTGCGGCTTCTGGTCACGAATGGCACTGTTGACCGGTGACTGTCCCCTATTCGGTGTGACGCCTACGGACACCGTAGAGATCAGCCACTTGACGATCGATGGCTGTCAGCCGACTCGAACGACGCGAACGCCGCCGCCGCGCAGGATTTCTCCCGTCACTCCTTCACGATCGCAGGAAGGACTGCCGCCTTTGAGGTAGGCTCGCTTCGCACCGATGGTCTCCGCCATCTCCAAAATGTACTGACTGCCCTTCACATGATGGCCCGTAACATCCTCGCTGGTTTCCGGTGCGATAATACGCAGGCCTTCATCGAGCACCTGAGCGCCGGTTCCGCTGAGTGTTTCCGACGTGCGCGGGGTAGGCATCCCGCCGATCTGTTCGGGGCAGACGGGCACCAGGACGTATTTGTTCTTGAGTCGCGCAATCAACTTGTCGCGTCGCTTCGCACGGCGGCCGTGCCAACGACACGGGATTCCGAGCAAGCACATGCTGATCAAAACCGGCTCGCGAGCCGCCGGATTATCAAAG
>JAUWJC010000222.1 GCA_030607895.1 Pirellulales bacterium | reverse complement strand
GGAATGGAGTTATCAGTTTTCAGTTATCAGTCTGAATACTCACAAGAGCCGCTGTTTCCAATCTCCGACTACTGACTACTGATAACTGACTACTGACAACTACGTCGCAAAACCGCAATCTATGGCTGCGTCGAGTATAGATGTCCGTAGCGCTACTGGGCTGTAGCTGGCTTTGCCGGTTCCTTTGCAGCCGGAGTATTGCCCGATTTCTTTGACTTGGTCTTTCTCGGCTTTTTCGCCTTGGGTTTGCCCGTCTTGCGCTTGTCTCGGGCCGCTTTCTTCAAGGCTCCGACTTTCTCGCATTGCTCGGGAGTGAGCAGGGCAGCGATTTTCTCGTTTCGCTCCTTGGTCAGGGCGGCCAATTGGGTCTTCAACTCATCGATTTTCGGCTTGTACTCTTTCTGTATGTCGTAGATGCTCTGGCGTTGTTTGTCGTCAACCACCTTTGCGTAGTAGGCCGGCAGATGCCCCCGGTATGTCGACGGTTTTCTTCTCTTGGCGCCGGGTTTGTCGGCCTTTGCCTTCTCGGCGTCAGTCCTGCCTGCTTGTGGCTTGGTTGTCGCCTTCTGTTGGGCGGCAAGCAGCGTAGTCCCGCTCAGCAGAACGATCGCCACGGCTGCCGTTGTGGTCCAGATTGCGATCTGGACAGGTCGTCGCCTTCTCACCATCACAATGCTCCTCCTTTTCTGGGTTGACCTACGAATCAAGGGGTATCATCATGCTACATATACTCGACAAGGTTAAAGATTGCGCTTTTGGTATGAAGTAGTCAGTTATCAGTAGTCAGTCTGAAGACTGGCAAGAGCCGTTGTTTCCAAGCTCTGACAACTGATAACTGACAACTGATGACTTCGCCGTAAAACCGCAATTCTTGACCGCGAGCAGTATAGAATAGCAAGTACGATTGCATAGTGAAAGCAGTAGGAACAAAAAAACCAGTATCGACTTCGGGACCCTTGCTACAGATGGTTTTTCGACGTAGTCTACACTACTAACTGGACTTTTGCAAACTGCGGATCTGATCTCCCCTCTCCCTTTGGGAGAGGGGCTGGGGGTGAGGGTTTAGTGGAGACACGCAAGCAAGGCAAAGCGTTTTCCGGCCAATCGCCCTCACCCTAACCCTCTCCCAGAGGGAGAGGGGACCAGATTGCAAAAGTCCAGTACTAAGATATGTTTGACGGAATGTTCCCCCCGAGAGGGGGGCATCCTTTGATAACCCTCATACAGAAAAGGGAACTACTCATGTCACGTTCATTTGTGGGTCGAGTCGCCGCGTTGGCAATTGTTGTGGTTTGCGCTACTCTGGCGACGGAAGGGCTCCAGGCGGAACCGGTTGCCGTCGACACTCTGCCGTCAGCCGCGGCTGGGGCCGGCAAGCAGCCGAAAGAGGTTACCGATGCGCTGACGCGGTTCAAGAACAAGGACTTTGACGGTGCGTTGAAGCTGTTGCAGGCAGCCAAGAAGAAGCATCCCGAGTTGCCTCCCGCTCAGGTAGTCATGGCCCAGTTGTTTGCCGCCGCCAAGCAGCCGGCCGCCGTGCGGTCGTCGTTGGAACAAGCGGTGGTCGGCCATCCGGATGATCCGGAAGCCTACTTGATCCTGGGCGATCTTTGCATGCAGGAGCGGCGTACGGCCGAAGCGGGCTTGCTGTACGCGAAGGCCGGCAGCCTGGCTGCCGCCTTCAAGGGAAGCTCGAAACGCAAGAATATCCTTCAGCAGCGCGCCGACGCCGGCCAAGCATCTGCCGCAGAGGTAATAAAAGATTGGGCAAGTGCGGGGAAGCACCTCGCAGACTGGCTGAAACTCGCTCCGTCCAATGCGATGGCGTTGCACCGGATGGGCCGGGTGTTGTTCCATCAGGACAAAGCCGACGAGGCACTGGCGAAGTTCAAAGAAGCCGCCAAGGACAACAAGAAGGTTCTCACGCCGGAAGCCAGTCTCGCTCAACTCTACCAGCAGGCCGGCGACCGCACAAACGCCACCAAGTGGATGGTGGCGGCCCTGACGGCCGCGCCCAAGGACCTGCGTACTCGATTGGTTGCTGCTCAATGGTCTCTGGAGACCGAGCAACTCGACCAGGCCCGCGAGCAGGCCGCCGCGGCAATGAAGCTTGATCCCGGCTCGCTGGAAGCGAAGTTGCTTCGTGGCGTGATTGCCCTGTTCATGAAGGATTACAAGGCGGCCGAGTTGTACTTCGAGTCGGCCCATCTGCAGTCGCCGAGCAATTTTGCGGCAAGCAATAACCTGGCCTTGGCATTGTGCGAACAGGACGACGAGGCGAAGAAGAACCGCGCCCTGGAATATGCCCAGGTCAATGCGCGGCAGTATCCCAAGCAGGCCGAGGCCGCCTCGACCTACGGTTGGATTCTGTACAAGTTGGGGCGCATCGACGACGCCGAACGTGCTCTTCGAGCTGCCGCCGCTCGGGGAAGCCTTAGTCCCGATACAGCTTACTACATCGCCCGGGTATCAGCCGACCGTGGTCGCAAGGACGAGGCCAAGCGGCTGTTGGAGCAGGCATTGAAAACGAAGCGGCTCTTCTCGCAAAGGGTCGATGCCGAGGCCCTGCTTAAAGAGTTGAACAAGTAGGCGGGCGCAGGCGACCGAAAAAGGGACCAGGTTTAATTTGTGCGAAGCACCCTTCGGGCCGTTCCGGCAAATTAAACCTGGTCCCTTTTTCGGCCCGCAAGCGGCTTGGCGCGCAAAAAAAGATCATCGTAAGCCGGTCCGTCGTCGTACGATGATCTTTATCCTGAAACGGGACATTGCATGTCCCGCCCTCCCGGCAGGTCTGTTAAATCTATCGGCGCAAGAGCCCAGACCCCTGGAGCCGATTTTGCCAGATATTCTTGAGCCGAAAAAGGGACCAGGTTTAATTTGTGCGAAGCACCCTCCGGGCCGCAGGCGGCAAATTAAACCTGGTCCCTTCGGCCCGGCTTCACGCGCCCCCCTGCCGGGGTGTGGCGCGGCTATTTCGACTTATTCGCGGTTGCTTTCGGGGCCGCCAACACTTTGATACTCGTGGGGACTCTCGGGAGCCTGCGGATTCGTATCTCGGAAAACGCCAAGTCTCCGGGAGGTGTGGGGGCGATCGTGGTGGCGGTCGTGGTGTTGGCGACCGATGGTCTCTTCACTAGAGTCTGCTCGTTTGTCACCCGGCCGACACCGCGAAGACTACACACCGATCCACGGCCGGCAGCGGATGGACCGGGGATTATTCCGCACCCCCGGCATCTACAGCGGCACTTCGGCATGCAGTATTCGTCCCAAATACCAACGCAACGGGGAGTTTCCGGGCAGAACGATGCCGCGTAGCCATAGATTGGCGCCCCGCACGGCTGGGCCGACAGGGCCGACATCCCATCGCCGTACATCCCCCCCTGTCCAAAGTAACAGCAGTCGGCGCCGGCAGCCCAACTCACCATGCCACCGACAACCAACACGGTCGTAGCCGAAAAAATCCATCGCATCTGGATACTCCTTTCTTCTCAGATACCTCGGCCGAAAAAGGGACCAGGTTTAATTTGCCGGAACGGCCCGGAGGGTGCTTCGCACAAATTAAACCTGGTCCCTTTTTCGGCTCCAGATACCTCGACCATTATACGCCGTTCCTGTACGCCACATGGAACACTGCCCCCAACTGGCGCCAATGCAAGCGAAATGGCTGCCTTTGGGCAACATTCTCCTGCATTGATCGAGGTTGCCGGTTGCATCTTGCTGCTGGAGTAAACTTTGTGGCCGTGGCTGCCGACCGTGGCATGTTAATCTTCTCGGATACCGAAAAACTGACCGGACGTGCAGTTGCTGCCGGCCGTGCGGGTTATAGCGGCCGTGGGTCCGGCTAAACTCCCAAGGAGCACTAGACTCTCGCTTTGTTCGATCGAACTGCCGATTCGTGCGGGGTCACGGTTTCGGCCGGGCCAGTTCGACGGCCGCTTCGAGGACGATTTGTTCTACTTCCTTTGTATAAGGTCCAGGCAAGCGGAAGAAGCGATAGGCGTTGGCCTCGTAGCCGCCTTCGTCCAGTCCCTTGGCCGTGGGCAGATATGTCACCACGCCGTTCGAGTATCCCAGCACAATAGTGACGGCCGGCTGAAGCATGCGGCCGATGTTCAGGCCGTACTCGCAGAAGACCTCGCCGTCCAGGGCCACCAGCGTGAACGGGTGGGGGCCGCCGCCCAAACGGAACGCCTGGATACGATAGGGCCACGTTTCGGGGATCTTTTCGCCCCGCTTGAGCATGTCGCCGAACATCTTACCCCACTTGTCCGAGAACCGGTCGCTGCGTGCGGCCGCCGCTTCGTACTTTTCGGCGGGTATCTTCTGTAACGGCAGGTTGATTACCGCGTACTTCGACTCGATCGGGCCGGTGATCGGGATGCCGGGCTTCTTCAACGCCCGGTGAACTCCCTCGGCCAACTCGCCACCAAAACTCTCGGCCAGCTTCCGCAGCGGCCGATCGGTCTTCAAGGCCGCAACAGCCTTCTCGTGTCCCCAACCCACGCTGTTCTTCAGCAGATTCTTGGGTCTTGAACCGACCTGCGAATCGACATTGCCGCAGCAGCCTTGCAGAAACACCACCACCGTGCCCGGGTGACGTTTTTCGACCAGCCGGCGCATGTAGCCGGGGTAGTCGGAGCCCAGCCCGACGCCGATTACGGTGACCGGGTGAGCAACGTACTTGACAACCACCGAGAGGAGTTTGCCGTCGCTTGCCGACCGGACGGCGATGGCTTGCACGCGGCGGTCCACCGCGCCGGTGGGATTGGGCCCGAAACGGATTTTGCCGGGCGGGCCAAGCCGGCGATTGATCCCCAGCCGGCAGGTGTCTTCCACGTAGCTGAGCTTGGCCGGCACGAGCCGCCCGAGGGCATCGCCGACCATGGCCACCGCCTGGCGGGCCACAAAATCGGCATACTCGGCATCGAAGTGCTCGTCGTCGGCCGCCTCCCACAGCGAGAGGGGCGGCGTGGAATGCGTGTGGCTGGCGTTGATGCAGACGGCCTCCGCAGGGATGCCATGTTGTTGGTGGATCAACCACTTGATGCGATCCACCACCGCCCATGGCGGCACGCAGAAGTCGTATCCCAGCCAGACCAGCCGACTGCCCGAGGCGTCCTCCAGCACCAACGCCTGCACGCGTATGTCGCAATAGACGTTGGTAAACAGCTTCATCACCCGGTGCCCAATGGTAGCCGCCGGCTTTGTCGGGTTGACCACTCGGACAGCAGCACCGGCCTTCAACTCGCTGGAGTCGGCCTCGCCCACACGGCCGCCGAACGCGACAAAGACACAACCAGTAATCAGGAACGACCGGACCACCAACGTCCAGGTCTCCATCGGCGACGACCCTTGATAAGTACATCTGAGCATGTCTGTACCTCCATTTGTGTAGACAAAATTTTTGTGTAGACAAAACAGTTGTGAGACTATTTCTTCGGCCGCGCCAATTCTGCCGCGGCCTTCAGCACGATCGATTCCACTTCCTTGGTGTACGGGCCGGGAAGGTTGAACACGGGATGGCGGAAGGCCTGACTGGGTTCATAGCCGCCTTCGGACAGGGCCTTGGCCGTCGTAAGGTAACCGACCACGCCGTTCGAGTAGCCCAACACCACGGTGGTGGCCGGCCGCAGCATCCGGCCCAGGTTCAGGCCGAACTGGGCGAATACCTCGCCGTCCATGGCCACGAGTGTGAACGGTGCGGGGCTGCCACCCAGCCGAAACGCCTGGAGCCGATAAGGCCACGTTTCCGGGATATTCTCGCCCCGCTTGAGCATCTCGCTGTATTTCTTCGCATACTTCTCGGTCGGCAGCTTCTCCAGCGGCAGATCGAGTACGGCGTACTCTGCCTCGATCGGACCGATGATTGGTGTGCCCTGCTTCTTCATTGCACGCTCCACAGACTCGGCCAATTGACGACCGTAGTCCTCGGCCATCTCCACTGCCATTTCCACCGATGAGGGGCGGATGAAGCGGGTTGGTTGCTGTGGGTCTGCACGGCGGACCACTATCTGGCCGCCGCAGCCTTGCAGAAAGACCGCCACTACGCCCGGGTGATGCTTCTCGACTATCCGCCGCATATAGCCCGGGTAGTCCGAGTCGATGCCCACCCCGCACGTGTTGACCGGATGGCCCGCGTATTTGACGACCACGGCAATCGGGCTTGAGTCGCTTGCGGATTCCGCCACGACGGCCTGCACGCTCGGGTCCGTCAGGCCCTTGGGATTTGGACAATGACTGATGATGTGGCCGGCCGTGCCGCAGCGGCGATTCACCCCGATCTCCGAATTGTCTTCCACATACCGGAGCCTGGCCGGCACCAGCCGCTCCACGGCATCACCGACCACGGCCGCCGCCTGCCGGACAACGAAATCCACGTATTGGGGGTCCCAATGCTCCGGCAGGACGGCCTGTGAGCTTATCAACGGCGGGGCCGCGTGGGTGTGGCTCGAGTTGATACAGACCGCTTCCGGCGGGATGCCGAATTGCTGCCGGATCAGCTCTTTCATCCGGTCGACCACCGAACTGTGTACCACACAGAAGTCGCACCCCATCCAGACAAGCCGCTTGCCCGAGGAGTCCTCCAATACCACCGCTTGGACACGCAGATCGCACAGGACGTTGCTGAACAGTTGCTTGAAGCCATGCCCGACGACGCCTGCCGGCTTTGTCGGGTTGACTACCCGAACCGCCGCGGCCGCCTTGAGTTCACCTGCGGAAGCCTCGGCGGCGTGAACGGCGGGCACCGCGCCGACAAGTAAGGTCGCGCCCGCGGCCAGCGAGCCACTTCGTTGAAGGAAACCTCGGCGAGTGGTTGTCCGAGCATCGTTGGGTTGAGTCATGTCGTTCTCCGTGAGTAAGAAGGTTTGCTTGCTAAGTTCTCGGCCTGGTTCAAATCTGCCCGTTTTGGGGTAGCAACGCGGACGGGGTCCGGGCGGTTTTTTGGGACCCGACCGTCCCACTGGGACACGCGCGGGGCCCAAAAGCCTGCCCCCCCCCCT
>JAUWJC010000349.1 GCA_030607895.1 Pirellulales bacterium | reverse complement strand
CTTCTGTTCCCAGTAGCGGCCGATGGCGAACTGCCGGGCGACGACCCTATCGAGGTAGCGGGAGTTGTCGTATTTCTTCAGCAATTGGCCGTAGGTGTCGTTTGCCGTCGGGTACTGGTCCGAGAAGAACAGGCTTTCGGCCTGGAAGAAGAGCGCGTCTTCTTCCAGGAGCGAGTCGGGCCAGCGGCCGGCCGCCGCTTTGAATTTCGCCGCCGCCTCCTTGTATTCCTTCTTGGCGTACGCCAGTTGCCCTTCCTTATACAACGCCTTGGCTACGCCCTCGTTGGGACCGTAGCCGGCCATCTTCCGGGCGCTGTTCCAGACGTTCTTCGGGTCGAGGCTCTCGAAGAACGAGCCGGGGTCCTTCTCGTCGGACAAACCGATTTCCGGTTCGTCGGGATCGACCGGCTCGGTGGCCGACGCCTGACGGACCTCCGAGGGCGGATTGGCCTGGTCGGCGGCCAGCGGCGGCGACTCGGCCGACGGCACGCTCTGACAACCGGTCACCAGAATCAACAGGAGAATAGCTGCAACGATGATTCTGAATTCAGAAAAGGGCATACGGGACGTCCTTGTCCATACAGGATTTCCAGTAGGAGTTTCAGAGCCAGCCCAGGTATCGGTGCATTCGTGGCTTCTTGCCCAGCAAATTGACGAGATAGCGATTAACCAATCCGCGCAACTCCCCGTGGCTCTTGGAGTTGATTTGCACGCGTTGCCAGCTTTGGCGATCCGGGTCGGCCATCCGCGCCATTACCCGCAACGCGCCCGCGCTGACCGCGGCCACCTGTCTTTTTCCAACACGGCATTTGTCGCACAGCACTCCACCATCGGCGTGACCGAAAGCAACTCGCCCAGCGGTCCGCACGATGGCCCCGCAATCGGCACAAGTCTCCAGCGACGGCAGCAGCCCCAACTGCCGAAGCATAAGGAGCTCGAACCGCAACATCCGTTTCGCAACCGGCTCGCCGGCTTCAAGCGCCTCGAGGGTTTCGTCGGCCAGGTCGAACCGCTCGGGATGTGGATCGTACTGGTCGGTCAGTTTATCGAGCAGTTCGGCCACGTAATAACCGGCATACAGACTAGACAAGTCGCGTCCGGCCGGGTGAAACCGGCGTTGCAGTTTGGCTTCGGTCAACAAATCGAGCGATTCGGACGATTTGCGGAGGAAGACTATTCGACATAGGGCCAACAGGTCAAGAGCAGACTCGAAAGGTCCTTTGGGACGCCTAGCTCCTTTCGCTAAAGCACCCAGCTTGCCGTGCTCCCGGCTAAATAGTGTCACCACCAGGCTCGTTTCGCTGAACTCGACGACGCGAAGCACAATTGCGAGGGCTTTTTCGGGCGGCATGAGGAGAAAGGGGAAAGGGAAAAGGGAAAAGGGGAAAGGGGGAAAAAGGGAAAACATTTATGATACGTTCCTACTCTATTCCAAGAACGAAATCAAGAAGGACGGATCGTGGCGTCTCGTTCACCGTTTTCCCCTTTCCCCCACTTCCCCCTTTTTCCTTCCTTTTTCCTTCCTTTTTCCTCCCCCTTTCCTTCCGTCATACATCTACCGTCCTTTTTCGCGTTTTGCCAGCGGATCGCCGATGCTCTTCTGCCATGCTTCCAGCTTGCCGCGAAGTTTCTCGACCAGCGAACGGTGCCGTGGATCGTCGGCGAGGTTATCGAGTTCGTGGGGATCGGCCGACAAATCGAAGAGTTGGTACTTCTTGATCCTTGGATAGTGAATCAGCTTCCACCGATCGGTGCGAATCATTCGCTGGGCGTTTGCATAGTGACCGAAGACGCACGCGCGCACCGACTTTGCCTTGCCTTCGAGAACCGGCGCAAGGCTGAGCCCTTCAACCGTTTTGGGAATCTTGATGTCCACCATGTCGCAGACGGTCGGGTAGAGGTCGCGGAGATAGCATTGGGCATCGCGACGTTGTCTTTTCGGGATACCCGGCCCGCGGAAGATTAACGGAACGCCGACGGTATGTTCGTACATATTCTGTTTTCCCCGCAACCCGTGGCTACCGATGGCCAGGCCGTGGTCGCTGGTAAAAATAACGATCGTGTTGTCGGCCTGCCCGGTCCCCTCAAGCGCCGAGAGGATTCTTCCAACATGCTCATCCATGTGTGAGATGACCGCATAGTAGACGGCCAAGTCCTCGCGGACATCCTTGGGCGTGCGTGGAAACGGCAACAACAGTTCGTCGCGGCCTTTGGAGTTACCGTGATCGAAGGGGTGTTCGGGCCGGAAGTTTATCGGTAGGGGTATCAGCTCGGGGTTGTACTTGCCTTGGTAACCGGGCGGCATTAGCAGCGGGTCGTGCGGGGCGGTGAAGTTGACGTGCAGGAAGAACGGTTTTTCCGGCTTGCGATTGATGAAACCGATTGCCGCGTCGGCAAAATGCTTGCTGATGTTGGGTGTCAGACCGACGCCCCGCTCGGGCAACAGCTTCCCGTCGTCGGTCTGGAATATCCACCCGACATAGCCGGTCACCTTTCGACCATGATGGTCGACCGTATCGACCCAATACTTGCGGCCGCCGCCGGCAAACAGTCCTTGGCTCTCGTCGTAACCCCGATTGATCGGCCGCCCGTCGTGCATCCATTTGCCAACGTACCAACTCAGGTAACCGGCGCCGCGCATGGTATCCGCCCAAAGGACAGGGTCGGGTTTCCATTTTCCGCGAATCTTATCCGCGGGGTGCATGCCGCGGCAACCGGTCATAATTTCCGCCCGGCTGGGAGTACAGATCGGGCAAGGCGCTATCGCCTGGGTGAAGCTCGTGCCATCGCGAACTAGCGAGTCAAGGTTCGGCGTGCTGATGACCTTGTTGCCCAGCGCCCGAATCGTATCCGGCCGTTGATCGTCGGTGACAATAAGAAGCACGTTGGATCGCCGCCTGACGGGCCGCTGGTCGGCCGCCCGTGCGGAAGCAATCGGCAGGAGCAACAATGCGGCCAGACACGGCAGGCAGGTGGTTTGGAGTATGCGTTTCATGTGTCGATGTTCCTTGTTCTGGAGTGCGAAGCCGCAAGCGGCACACTTCCGCTTTCCGCTTTGGTTTAAGCCGTTTCCTGTTGGGAGTGGTCGAGAATTTCGATTCGCACGCGGAGGATGCGGCGGCGGGTGGCTTCGAGCACCGTAATGCGGACGTTACCCCGAACGAGTTCCTCGCCAACCAGCGGCACATGGCCAAGCTCAGTGAAAACGAAGCCGCCAATGGTGTCGAAGTCGCCGTCGGCGGGCAGTGCCAATTCGAGCCGTTCGTTGATCTCGTCGATGTGGACCTTGCCCTGTGCGTCGGCCATACCGTCGCCGTCGTACTTGATTCCGTCGTCCAGGTCCTCGTCGTATTCGTCGACGATCTCGCCGACGATTTCCTCCAAGACATCTTCCATTGTAACCAATCCGGACACGCCGCCATACTCGTCCAGCACAACCGCCATATGGGTTCGCGTGTGCTGGAACTCCTGAAGGAGTACGTCGATCGGTTTGGTTTCGGGCACAAAATGCGGCTCGCGCAGAAGTGCGGTCCACGGCCGCGCCGGCTCGGCGGGGTTCCTGGCCAGTTCGGGCAACAGGTCCTTGGTGACCAGGATGCCGATGATATCGTCACGGTTTTTTTCGTACACCGGGATTCGTGTGTGTCCCACCTCGATCACAAACCGCAAGGCCTCCTGCCAGGAGAGCGAAAGCGGCATGGAAACCATGTCGGTCCGTGGGATCATTATCTCCGAAACGTCGACGTCGCTCAGTTCGATGACCCCTTCGATCATTTCCCGGGCGTCTTCCTCCAAGAGTCCCTCGCGATGTCCCTCGGTCACAATGGTTCGGATTTCGTCCTCGAATGATTCCTCGTTGGGCACCTCTGGAAGGCGTCCGGCCAGGCGGTGCATCAGCGTATCGACGAATCGGGCACCCAGCACCAAGGGCGCCAACAGCATGCTGACGGTCTGCCACAGCGGCCAGGTGTAGTAGACAAACGGGGCGGCCCAAAGGCGAACCACCGCCCAGGGAATCCAGATCTCCACGGCCAACAGAAGAATCGCACCCGTGGCAATGCTCAGCCCCAGCAGCGTCCACTCGGGCTGCCCGGCGGCGTGCGACTCCGGCCAGGCCCAACACCAAAACGCCCCGGCAAAGAGCATTACCGCCGTGGCAACCACTTGCAGGGTTTCGGCGGCCAGGGCCACTTGATCGTGACGTTTGAGGATCTGACCGAGCCGGTCGCGTGATTTGCGGCGGCGGCAGATGTCTTCCAACTCGCGGCGCGAGAACTCAGCCAGCGAGCGGGCGCCAATCGCCGCCAGGCAGGTTGCCACCAGTGCGGCCGCCGCCAGGAAAAACAGCGCATCGGGATTCACGGGTTTCGCTTTCCTCCTAAACAGCCTCTCGTTTAGCCGCCGCGGCCACGCGGTGGCCCCCCGACGTGGCCGACGGGGCTAAACTCGTCTTCCTCCTCCTCCACGTAGCACGGTTCCAAGCCGAACCGGGATAAATAAGCTCGTTCCAGCTTGCGCATCCGGGCCTGTTGCTCCTCCGTTTCGTCTTCGTATCCCGCCAGGTGTAACATGCCGTGGATAACGTACAGGAGCAACTCGTCCGCTGCGGACCAACCGAACCGCTTTGCGGCGGATTGGGCCGTCTGGGCACTGACGACTACTTCGCCTTCGAGTTCTTCCCCGTCGTGGTCCAATAGGAAGCTCAAGACGTCGGTGGCACAATCGTGATCGAGGTGCCGCCGGTTTATTTCTCTGATGGTTGCATCCTCCACCACGGCCACGCTGATCTCGGCCCGGCTGATCGACTCATCTTCGAGAACCATCCGCACCGCCCGCTCGACCCGGTCACGATCGATCGCCAGTTGCGATTGCTCGTTGGTAATGTGAACTGTGATCACGGAAATCAGCGGTCAGTGGTCAGTTATCAGTGGTCAGTTATCAGTGGTCAGTTATCAGTGGTCAGTTATCAG
>JAUWJC010000156.1 GCA_030607895.1 Pirellulales bacterium | reverse complement strand
AGAAAACAAGCCATTTGAGTTGGGCAGGCACTGCTTGCGGGCTTTCCGAATTAGACAAGTGTCCCGCAAGCAGTGTCGTGATGCAAGTTCACCGCTCACGGGAAGTTCCGCAAGCAGTGGCACACCGGCCGCTTTCCAGGAGTTTGCACCTAAAAACGGAAGAGCCCAAACGCCCGGTGGTTGAGCGCGGCGAAACCCCGGGGTTTCGCTGCGCTCAACCACCGGGCGTTCGCGGGCCAAATTCGGCGAACCGTTACAAATCTGAAATCCACATGTGTCGGCAACGTGAAAGTAATCAAGGCGAACCTTTACGATTATCCGAAGTACTACGACCTGCTGTTCGGTTCCGACTGGAAAGCGGAGTTCGACTTTCTGCGGGCTTGCTTCGAGAAACACGCCGGGCGAACCGTGCGCCGGCTGTTCGAGCCGGCCTGCGGCACCGGACGCCTGTTGATCAAGTTCGCTCAAGCCGGATATGAGGTATCGGGCAACGATCTGAACGCCGGCGCGATTGCCTACTGCAACGCTCGGTTTGTGCGATACGGCTTTCCTCCCAATGCTCTTATCGGCGACATGGCCGACTTCCGGCCGCGTCGCAAAGTCGACGCCGCCTTCAACACCATCAACAGTTTCCGGCATCTGGCAAGCGAGCAGGCTGCCAGGCGGCATTTGCAGTGCGCGGCCGCCGCGCTGGCCAAGGGCGGGTTGTACGTGCTGGGATTCCACCTCACGCCAAGGGGGGGCCAAACGTGCGATGAAGAATCCTGGTCGGCTCGACGTGGCCACCTGGCGGTGAATTCGCGAATGCGGTCGATCAAGGTCGATCGCCGGCGTCGCCGGGAAGACGTCACAATGACACTCGATGTCTACACCCCAACTCAACAGTTCCGCCTGGCCGACAAGTTCACCTTCCGCACTTACACGGCAGACCAATTCCGCCGCCTGTTGGACTGCGTGCCCGACCTCGAACTGGTTGAAACATACGATTTCGCATATGATATCATGGAGCCAATCCGAATCGGGGCCGAAACGGAAGACGTAGTTTACCTCTTGCGCAAGAAATAACGGTAACACTTCAACCAAATGGAGCCGAAAAAGGGACCAGGTTTAATTTGTGCGAAGCACCCTCCGGGCCGTTCCGGCAAATTAAACCTGGTCCTTTTTTCGGCATGTGGTACAATATTCTGAGTGTGGAAGGGGCAGTCGAGCCGAGGGGCCGAAGCTCGTGGACACAAGCTCGTGGACACAACCGACAGCATAATACATCTCGCTCCAGTCGATCAGCCGACGAGCGTTCATCAAATCGCCGCTCGACTATTCCCGGCGTACACAATCGACGAGGGCGGCATACACCTGGCCGGTTGTAGCTTGGATGATCGGCTGTTTGTCAGGTTTGGCTTTCAGCAGGGTGGAGAACCGGTCGAGTTCTACCTTGACGCCGCCGGACATGAAGTCGACGCGGCGCAGGTCCGCATCCTGGGGATGTCGGAAACGGTCAAACTGGACGGACCACCCGAACCGGCCGAGCGGGAAATCGCCTCACTGAAAGAACTGGGCCGGCAAATAATAGAAGACCGATTTTCCTCGGGCAACGCCCCCGAGAAGGTCGATGTGGCGGCGGTCTGGTGCAAGTCCGCCCAAGGCAAACTACGATTGACCGTCGGCCAGCACTCTGCCGATCTGCCGTTTGCCGATTGGGCCCGAACGCTCGAACCTCCTCCGTTCGTCTGTCCGTACACGGGCATCAGTACTTTCCACCTGGCGGCCACCGACGACGGGCGGATCGTGCCGGCCGAGGCGATCGAAAGGTGTGCCGAGACGGGGCATCGAATGCTATCGGGTGAGTTGGTCACCTGCTCGGTCACCGGTCGCCGCGTCTGGGGCCAACTGGCCGAGACCTGTCCGGTGACCGGCCAGCCGGTCCTTCGCGAGAAGATGGTCGAGTGTAGCGTCTGCCGAGAGCGCGTCAGCCCCGGGGCTGTCCGGCGAGACCAGTGCGAGGCGTGCCGGAACCTTCGGCCCCTTAGCAAGGCCGATCCGCGAATGGCCAGACTGCTGGATGAACATCCACTTCTGGACGCCTGGGGGAGCTGGCGAATGTCGGAAACCCGGGCGGTCTATGTCCTTGTGGCCGCCGGTTGGTTCCGACGGCTGCTGGTGGTCGTCGACAGAGATTCTCTCGATATCAAGCTTCTGGCCACCGGCAACCGGTTCACTGCCGGCTGGAACATGGTCGATCGGCCCCAGTACGACTACGTGCTTCATGGGTAGCCAACTGTCGCATGAGTAGGCCAAAAAAGGGACCAGGTTTAATTTGCCGGAACGGCCCGAAGGGTGCTTCGCACAAATTAAACCTGGTCCCTTTTTCAGTCCTATCGCCCTTTTCCACACACTGTTGGGGGGGTGAAGGCTTGGTGGGGCGGCGCCGGTGCTGCCCGGCTTGCCTACGTTACCCCTCCTCAGCCGTTGCACCCCGTCTGTCGAGGTGTCACGAAAAAGGCTGGCGGTGGAAATATTTCCTGGCCTCTGGACGAATGAAATTCGTCTGACTACAATTGAGTAATTGGCCCCCCGGTTACTTTTGCCTTTGCTAGAAGGCTGCGGGTGAGAAAGCACTAGTCACCCGCCTTCCCAGTGGACCGAGGGGGCAATCTGGGTCTGAAGACCGCTCCGAGCAACGAAGCTCCCTTCGTGGCATTGGACTGCCTGCATTTTTCCCTAGTTCCCAAGCTCCAGCTTGGGAACCGGTGTTGGCTTGCCACGTGCTGCTGAGTGGCTTGGTTCCCAAACTCCAGCTTGGGAACCAGGGAAAAGGCCGGTATCGGTGTCAACAATGCGAGGGCTGTGGCTTGGAGCCGCCAATTGGGGATGTGGAGCGGATAGAGCGTCTAGGTAACAGGCGTACTGTTTCCGTAAATGTAATTCCTTTCCAAATAGCGGGTGATTCCAACGGATTGAGAAATCGGTGGTAGAATTTGGTGGCTTCTCGCAGCCACTGTTGGGATAATTGATGTGTTGGGATAATTGATGTGTTGGAATAGTCACTCCGTGGTGAAGGAGTAGTCGATTGGCGATGCCGTGGTCACCAGCAGGAGGCCCACGCCCGAAGAGACGCCTCTGCGCCACGGATCGCCCTGATCGCACACCATCGGTTTCCTCCACGGAGTTTGCACGCGGAGTTTGCACACACTGCATTTGACTCGCCTTAGGAGCGTTGCTTTGTACGATACACTGCTGGACGATTTGGAAGATCATGCGACTACCCATCCGGAAGATACGGAGAGGATCGAATCGGATGAGAAATCAGAAGAGTCGATAGAGTCGGACGAGCTAGAGTCGGACGAGGAAGAGGTTGACGACAACGGCTCCGTGACGGATGTCGATTCGGATACGGAAGTCGACCTAACCGTGCATGATCCGCTTCTTACAAAGGAACTCGAATCGTGGTCGGACGATCCGGTTCGAATGTATTTGACCCAGATGGGCGAAATCCCCCTCTTGACTCGGCCGGAGGAGATCGCCTTGGCCAAGCGGATTGAGGTGACCAGGGCCAGGTTCCGACGAAAGGTGCTGGAATGCGACTACGTGATGCAGTCGGCATTTCGCGTATTACGTCGGGTGTACGAGGGTGATTTACCGTTTGACCGCACGGTGCAGGTCTCGGTGACCGATCGGCTGGAGAAGGAGCAAATACTCGGCCGGCTGCCGCACAACCTAAAGACCTTGGCCGTGCTGTTAAAGCGGAACGGTCGCGACTACCAGGTAGCTACCAGCCGCTCGCGTCCGGTCGCCGAGCGCCGAATGGCGTGGCGTCGGCTCAGTTATCGGCGACGAAGGGCGGTCCGATTGGTCGAAGAGTTGGGGCTTAGGACCCAACGCATCGAGCCGATGATTAGGAACCTGGAGGAGTTCAGCCGCCGCATCGACGAGCTAAAAGCCCGAATCGACGAACATCGCAAGAACCGGAAACCGGCCGGACAGCGCGAGCCCTGGTTGATGGAATTACGCAGCATCCTCCGTGCCACGCAAGAGACTCCCACCAGCCTGCGAAACCGCATCCGCTACCTGAAATCTGTCTACACCCGTTATCAGAAAGCCAAACGGGGACTCTCGGAAGGGAACTTGCGGTTGGTGGTTTCCATTGCCAAGAAGTACCGTAACCGCGGGCTGAGTTTCCTCGATCTGATCCAGGAGGGAAACGCCGGCCTGATGCGGGCGGTAGATAAGTTCGAGTATCGCCGGGGATTCAAGTTCTGCACCTATGCGACCTGGTGGATCCGGCAGGCGATCACCCGGGCGGTGGCCGATCAGAGCCGTACCATCCGCATCCCGGTCCACATGGTCGAAACGATGTCGCGCGGGCGGAATGTGTCCCGCAAGCTGTTGCAGGATTTGGGTCGCGAGCCGACGATCGAAGAAACGGCCCGTGCCAGCGAAACCTGCATCGACGAAACGCGGCGAGTACTGGCAATGAGTCGCTATCCGATCAGTCTCGACCGTCCGGTAGGCAACAGCGAGGACAGCCATTTTGGCGACCTGTTACCCGACGGCGCCGCCAGAAGCCCGGCAATGGGCGCGGCCCAGGAAATGCTCCGCCGCCAGATCTCCAAGGTGCTCAAGACGCTCAGCTACCGCGAGCGGGAAATCATCAAACTCCGCTACGGACTGGGCGACGGCTATAGCTACACGCTGGAAGAGGTGGGGCATATCTTCAAAGTTACTCGCGAACGAATCCGGCAGATCGAAGCCAAGGCAGTCCGAAAGTTACAGCAACCCAGCCGCAGCCAGGACCTGGTCGGGTTTCTCGACTGATCACGCCAATGACATTGTAAAGCCGCGACCAGTGGTCGCGGTATTCCGGAGCAGCGGGGCCAACAACCAGAAAGCCGCGACCACTGGTCGCGGCTTTACAATCCATGGTCGTAACCCGTGAACGGTTACCACAAATTAAACCTGGTCCCTTTTTCCCGCTCAGATGAATCGGAAACTCAAGGCAATCTATCGTGACGGGGCTTTTGTTCCGAAAAGTCCCTGTGATCTTCCGGAGGAAGCGGAAGTCGAGTTGCTTGTTCAAGGTCCGTGGGTTTCCCTGCCGACCGTAACTGATCCCGCGGAGAGATCCCGAGTTCTCAAGCGTCTCGCACAACGCATGCGGCAAAACCCCGTGCCTGCCGAAGCCCCTCGGTTTGCGAGAGAAGAACTCCATATTGCAAATCCGTGAAAGCTTGTTGTCCTGACAAAGTTTTCCCTCAGCCCCCGGCTCTGCCAGGGGATTGTCGGGAATTTCATTGAACGTGGGTCATCGGCACCACCCGTCCCCCGGCAGAGCCGGGGGCTGAGGGACAGGATCGCGGTTTTGGTTGCGGCTCCGCCGCGCCGTGCCCTTCGTGGTAAATCAATAGTTCCCTGAGGACCGTTTCGCCAAGCTTTTCGGCTGATCCCAGAACCAAGACCGTCGAACTATCCGTGTTTGATCCGTGCTCCATCCGTGGCTCTTTGTTGTTTGGCAAGAAGTCTGCCGGCTGTAAACGCTGAATTGGAAAGCCTTTAGGGCAAACCAAAAAAATCTTTTGCCGCCCTGTTGACAGCCGGGAGAGTTTTGCTATATTCTGATGTATGAGACAGTGCGTTGGTGGTCGGCCGCTTCGCTGAAGTGGCCGACAAACAGGGAACTCCGGTGCGATTCCGGGACGGCCCCGCCGCTGTAACCGAATGTGAGGAGGGTACTGCCAGTCTTTTTTGGCCATTGTCGTAAGTGACGCTTAGTTGCACAGACGAGAAGGCCGGGTGTACCCCAGTTCGGAAGTCAGAAGACCTACCATCGCTGGACTAGTGGCCCTCCGCGAGGGACGGAGGCCGCGAGTTTGACCTTTTTTTGTCGACGCCTCCGTAGATCGCTTGCGTCCGGTTTCCCATCTGCGCCGTAGCGCGCAGCTCGCCCGAGCCCTTGCGCTTCCGGGGGCAAAGGAGCCTGCCATGAGAATCGAGTTTGTTGAAGTCCACGGTCGTGCAACCCCTCCCGCGCTGTTCTCGGTCGCGCCCGGTTGCTGGTCTCCCTTGCGCTGCTGGAACCCTGCCTCGGGGAATCCCGGGGCGAAAGCTGGGACTTCCAGCCGGCCCACACGCGGTTTTACGTTGATCGAAATGCTGGTAGTCATTGTGATCATCGGCATCCTGGCGTCGCTGCTCCTGGCGGGACTGTCCGCGGCCCGATCCGCGGCCCGCACCACGCAGGGCGCAAGCACCCTAAGACAGCTCACGCTCGCCTGGCTCCGCGCCCAGCAGGCCAGCAACGACATGATGATGCCGTGGATGACGCACGACGTTGAGAACGAGCTGAACTACCCACGCTACTGGTTCGGTGCGGTCGACGAGAGCCAGACTCCGTACGTGATTGTTTTCAAAGATGGTTTCCTGGCCCCATTCCTGGAGGAGGATGAACGTATTTTCCGCGATCCAGATTTCGGCCCGGACAACGTCACGGAAACCCGTTTCAACACGTTCACCGCCTCCTACGCCTACAACACGACCCTCGGGCCGGGCACTTCGTACCAGTATGATGCCTCCTGGAACAGAATCGGTGTCTTGAAGCCCGGTTACACGACCAACGGCGATACGGGCTATGCCGACGGAACGATCATCCCGCCGGAGGGGCGGAACTATGCGTGTGTGAAGCACACGGCCCGCACGATCGTCTTCGCCGACAGCGCCATCGGGCTTGACTCGACGTATGCCAACACCGGCCTCCGCGAGAACTGGTCGCTCAATGCCCCCAGTCTCGGGGCAAGCTACTATGTCGCCCCGACGGTCCACTATCGGCACGCCGGCCAGATCGCCAACGTCTCCTTTGCGGACGGCCACGTCGAGCAGGCGCGCTACTCGCGGCCGCCGGTATCGCTCTGGACTTCCTACGGGACGGACCCGGGCGAGGAGTTCATCGAGTGGTTCGACGAACAGAAGCTTGGCTTCTTCGGGTTCGACAACACGGCCTACAATCCCAGCGGGGATCCGAACGCCAGCAAGTGACTCTCCACGCGCGGGTGACGATTCGGCGGGAAACGCCTCGTTGATTCGTCGCCCGCGCACAACCCCAAGCAGGGGCCCCTTCCATGCCATTCACCGCGGATGATCGCCAGAACAGCGTCAACGGCCATCGCCGGGCCGATCCCGTCGTGCCGCCTGCCAGGGACAACGTGGCTTTGGGTTCCGGCAATTCCCCTCAAGACCGGTCGCCCAATGCAAACGGAGTGTCCACCTCCGCGCAACGGCGTGCAAAGCTGGACGAAAACCTGTTTTCCACCGACCCGCGGAGGCAGTACGCTGCGCTCAAAGAACTGCAAACCTCCATGGCGATCGGCAAGGCGCGTTACGACCGTATCCACAATATTCGCTGGTCGACACGGTACCTGGTGCTGGCCGAGTTGGCCGAGAAGTTGCTGAAGGAGAAGCGGTCCGTGGGCCCGGCTCCGACCAACGCCCACCAGGAAATCATGACGCTGATCCGGCAGTGCGAGCGAGCGCAACGTCAGCGGCTGCTCCAAGCGCTGCAGGAAGACCCGGAGATCGCGATGCCCCGGGCAACGTTCGTCCGTTGGCTGGTTTCCGCGGCGCTGGCAGGCTTTCTGCTCGGCGGCGTGCTGGCGTATCTGCTCGTGCCCGACGGTCGGCCCCCTGACTCGAAAACGGCAGAGGCTTACATCGATACGCGCACGGGGAACGTGATCTCGGCCGATCGCGACTCGCAAGGGAACCAGGCCGGCGCCGCCGGAGAAGGGGACTACGAACCAGCGTTCTACTGCTGGAATTGCCGAAAGTGGTTGCCGGTCAAGAACCCGCAGAAGCACGCCGCGCCGGTGGCCGGCCCGTTGCAGGCTCTTTCGGATCGTCCCATTGTCCTCCAGCCAAGAACTCGATGACCGGTATCGCCATGGAGGCCCAGGTAACCTGTTATACGTTGTCACGGAGGGTATGCGAGATTCATCTATCAACGCGTTGATGGCGGCCGCGCGCCTTGAAGGATCGAGACGCGCGGACGCTTCTGGGCGTTTCAGTCGCCGGAGGGCGTAGAAAACTTACGCCGAAGGCGTTAGACAACAAAGCCCGGGGTCGCGCAGCGCACCCTGGGTTGGGGGAGCACAAGACACGGCCCAAACCCCAAAGGGGTTTTACAATGCCGGTATGCACGCGCGGAGAACGAAACATTGTAAAACCCCTTTGGGGTTTGGGGGAAACGGGTGAGCATCGTAACCCAGGGTGCGCTACGCGACCCTGGGCTGGGTTGTGCAACCGCTTTGCGGTAGAAGCTGGAGCTTGGGACCGAGCCAATCGCGACCACCGGTCGCGACCTAATGACAGGATGGAGCGACAATGTCGGGTTACGGTCACGTCTATACGGGCGATGGAAAAGGAAAGACCACGGCCGCGTTGGGGTTGGCGCTTCGGGCGGCGGGGGCCGGATGGAGGGTGTT
>JAUWJC010000466.1 GCA_030607895.1 Pirellulales bacterium | reverse complement strand
GTCACCCGGGTCGATTGCTTTCATTATCCCAGTCCCACCGGTGCGTTTGCTCCCGACAGCGATCCGCCGCCCGAGTTGGACTGGGATTTCTGGCTCGGCCCACTCCGCTGGCGACCTTACAACCGGGGCTATTGCCACGGCACGTTCCGCTGGCTAATGGAGTCCGGCGGAGGACAAATCCGCGATCGGGGCGCCCATGTCATGAGTTGTGCCATGTGGTGGATGAACGCCGACGGCACCGGGCCCGTCGAGGTCGAAGCCACGGGCGAAGCGCCGCGTCGTGGCCTCTGGGATTCGGCCGTGAAGATCAATGTAAAGTACACGTTCAAGGATCCCGATTGGGTGCTGACCTGGAATCAGCCTGGCGAGCCGGCGCCGCCGGAAGACCGGACCGGAAAGGAGCCGGGCGGCCGCATTTCCCGGCCAGGCTATGGCGCCGGGTATCGCGGCGACAAAGGCACCTTCACGCACTGGGGTGGCGACGGTGGAACGTGGGCCGAGAAGAAGGCCCGTCAGTGGCAACCCGGCGCCGGCGCAAAGGATGTCTACCGGAGTCCCGGCCACAAGGAGGATTGGTTTGAAGGCATCAAAACCGGCAAAAAAACGATCATGAATGTCGAAGCCTCTGTCGATGTGGCGATCCTTACGGTTCTCGGAAATCTTTCGTTCCTCTTGGGGCGCAAGCTCCAGTGGGACCACGCCAAACGCGAAATCGTGGGCGACGAACAGGCCCGACAGTTGATGGGACGGCCGCAACGTTACCCGTATGTGCTTTAGTGCTTTCCGCATTCGTGCCGGACAAAATGCTAATCCCGACCATACCGAATAACCAAGGATATCTCGATGGAACCGCTAACACTTGAGAAGTTGATCGAACAGATTCAAAGCAAGGACGCCGCCGTGCGTGCCGCTGCCCGTGACGGTGCGGGGCCCGTCGGTGCCGCGGCCGTGAGTCCACTTGCGAAGATCGCCGCCAGCGGCGAGTTGGAGGTGGCTCGAGCGGCCAATCGGGCGATTCAGAACATCGTTTACCACGCCGGCCGGCCCGGCGCGGACGATGACGCGAAAGCCGTGGCGGCCGAGTTGCTCAAGCTGCTGGACGGTAGCCTGCTCAACGGCGGCCTGCCGGTGCAGTTGCGCCGCGATGCGCTCTGGATGACGTGGCAGATTGCGGGCGAAGAGGCTGTCGAGCCGGTGGCTGCCTTGTTGGCCAGCGCCGATCTGCGCGAGGACGCCCGCATGACACTGGAGCGTCTACCCGGCGAGAAGGCGACCGCCGCGCTGCAGGCAGCTTTGGCCGCCGCCAAGGATGCCGAGAAACCCGCCTTTGCTCACTCGCTGGGCGTTCGTGGCGTCGAGACACCTGGCGTACCAGACCTGCGGCTCGTTCCGACCAAGAAAACGTCAGTCCAACCAGTGGGCCGCTGACGCGGGACCAAGGCAAGCCGCGTTAATCGACCACCGCACGTGCATTTCCGCCGCGCTTACGTCCCAAAATTTGCGCGCCGCGCGCAAGTTCTTTCGTGACGCGAGAAGACGTTTTGGTTGTGGCCGACAAACCGGCCACGCCGGGTGATTGAGAGGAGTCTGCCAGATGAGGCAATGGCTGAAGCTATGGTTTGTCGGATGTGCAATAGTCGTCAACACCGGATGCCCGTCCGCACCGCCCACCGATAGCCCGTCGCGTGAAGGTGTCCCCGAGACGTCGCCTACGGCGACGCAAGGAGATGCGTCGGTCGATACACCGCAGGGCGATGCACAACTCTTTGCGCCGATGATCGAACGGATCAAGCAGTGGGGCGGCCGGATGGAGTTCGACGACGAAGGACGACTGATCGCAGTCGACCTGCTGCCGGCAAGTCTCTTGGATGCTGATGTGGAGAAACTAACAACGCTGCCTAACATCCAAAGTCTGCATCTGAAGGGCGCGGGGATCACCGACGCGTCAATGCCGTCCCTGGCCGGTCTGGAGGGCTTGACGGCCCTCGATTTGGACACCGTTGGGGTGACCGATGCCGGCGTCCAAACGCTCACGTCTCTGAAGAACCTAAAATGGTTGCGTCTGCATCGCTTGTCACGCATGACCGATGCGGCGGCGGAGCACTTTGAGGAGTTCCCCCGGCTCGAGCACCTGCTGCTGACCGACAGCTACATCAGTGATGGCGGCCTGTATTTCATCTCGCAACTCGGGAATCTGCAAACACTCGATCTGGATGGCAGCGATATGATCGGCGACAGCGGAATCGAACTGGTCGCCGGCATGAAGAACCTGCGGACGCTTCGAGTCCGAAGCCGCGGCATCAGCGACAGTTGCTTGGAGTATCTCGCGCGGATGAAACAGCTACGCACTCTGGCCGTCAAGGATTCGCTTGCCGTGAGTGACTACGGTCTGGAATTTGTCGGCCAAATGACCGACCTGGAGGAATTGTCACTGGCTCAGGCCTTTCAGGTCACCGACGAGGGTCTGGCACACCTGGCCGGGCTGACAAAGCTGCGTCGGCTGGACCTTCGCCGTCTTGCCATCAATGGCAGCGGGTTGGTCCATTTGAAAGACATGACGGACTTGGAGTTCCTGGACTTGGGCGGCACGTCCATCAGCGACCAGGCCCCAACGCACCTGAAGGCGTTGCCCAGCCTGAAATCACTGAACGTGATGGCCACGCCCCTGACCGATGCCGCAATGCAGGCATTAGGAGAACTGAGCGGACTGCGGACCTTGATTCTGCGCGACGTCAAGATATCGGACGCCGGCCTGTCGCGACTGACAACGATCAACAACCTGGGACGACTCGAGCTGCGCGGCGTTCCCATCACCGACGCATCGGTGACGCACTTGGCCCGATTCACCCGGCTCAAGGAACTGGACGTGTCCAACACTGGTATCTCGGAGGCTGGGTTGGACGAGTTGAAACGGACTCTCCCCAACACGAAGATCGCTCACTGAGAATCACTGTCATACTGATAGGCATTTGAATCATCTGTTGTCCCTCCTAAAAACTCCGTCCGCGTTACTCTACAACGACTTACGTCATTTAGGAAAATCGGGGCCTTACATCGGGATAATCGATTCTTCAAACCAGGGAAGATGCGACGCTGGGGGCCCTACGGTGGGCGTGAAAAGACTGCCCTGCCAACCGTTTGCTCATGCTGACACATCCCTGTAGGATTGCCCATTTGGCAACTGCGGGAGCGACAGACCATGGGCATCATCCAAGCCATCGTTCCATTCCTTCGGGCGTTCATTCTCGGCCGCGCTCGCACAGCCATCGAGAACATCGCACTGCGTCAGCAATTGGCCGTCAAACAGTCTGTCAAACGTCCGAAACTCCGTCCACGCGATCGGGTCTTCTGGGTCTGGCTCTCCAGGCTTTGGGCGAACTGGCGATCCGCCCTGGTGATCGTACAACCGGAAACGGTCACCCGGCACCACGGTGTCGCCACCTGCGATCACCTGGAGTGGTTCGTCCCAGCAGACCTTGGGAATTCGAGACGTTTTTTGCCCGCTCCGCCAGATTCTATCCGATCCGTCCGGCGTCACGAGTACTTGGGACACTCGCCATGGAGCAAGCTCCCTTGCGTCGAACCGTCTAGTGCCGACCCGCATGCTGGTGGTGTGGGGGCAGAGAAGGGAAACCCCTCCCGGCTATCCGATTTGGTAGGCACCTAACGCACCACCTTTGAGGTCTTCATCAAGCAACTACGCTGCAATTGGAACTTGCCGGTGCATAACGGTGGGTATTTATTTATTTTTCTTTTCTCTTTTCAATTTTCGTTTTTCCT
>JAUWJC010000358.1 GCA_030607895.1 Pirellulales bacterium | reverse complement strand
GGTTTAATTTGTGCGAAGCACCCTCCGGGCCGTTGGGGCAAATTAAACCTGGTCCCTTTTTCGGCCTATCGGGCGGGCGGCCTGGCCGCGGCGAACTGATGCTGGTCGAAGCGTGCGAATACCGCTCGAATTTCCTCCATTTGCGGCCCCAACTGGCCGTCATTCTGGGCATCGAGCCGGACCATTTCGATTGCTTCGATTCACCCGCCGCGTTGGAGCGGGCCTTCTCCCAACTGGCCCGGTCCCTACCCGAGGAGGGCCTGATACTCGCCCGGCACGACTGCCAAGCCACCCGGCGTGTCGTGACCGGAGCCGGGTGCCGGGTGGAGACGTTCGGGCTGGAGGAGACATTCGTGGCCGAAAAAGGGACCAGGTTTAATTTGCCAGAACGGCCCGGAGGGTGCTTCGCACAAATTAAACCTGGTCCCTTTTTCGGCCCCGATTGGTTGGCGGTCCGGTTGCACGATCGGTTTGCCAGGTACGGGTTCGAGATTCGCCATCGCGGCCGGCCTTTTTGCAGGGTGCAATTGAAGGTTCCCGGCCGGCACAACGTGCTGAACGCTTTGGCCGCGGCGGCCTTGAGTTGGTCGTGCGGCGTGGGGCCGGACGACATCGCCCGGGCGCTGGGCCGTTTCGCCGGACTGCACCGCCGGTTGGAGACCGTCGGGTCGTGGCACGGCGTATCGCTTCTGGACGACTACGCCCATCATCCAACCGAGGTGTCCACCACGCTTGAGGCGGTTCGCCGCATGTTTCCCGGCCGGCGGCTTTGGTGCGTTTTTCAGCCCCACCAGGTCTGCCGCACCGAGCGCTTACTGGACGAACTGGCCGGGAGCCTGCAAAATGCCGACAGGGTGTTGGTTGCCGACATTTTCCGCGCCCGGGAGCCGGGGCCCCGCCGCGGAGAGGTCACCGCCGCCGATCTGGCACGGCTGGTCCGCGCCGGCGGCACCGAAACTGCCAACGTACACAACGCGGAAGATATTGTCCAATTACTCAGAACCCGTCTACTCCCGGGCGACGTACTGATAACCATGGGAGCGGGCGACATTCGGAAGCTATATCATGGGATTGACGACTGGGTTTGAAAAGATCGTGCGGGAAGGCGAGCCGCTGGCCATGCACACCTGGTTCCAACTGGGCGGGCCGGCCCAGTATTTCGCCGAACCACGCAATGTCGATGAACTGATCGCACTGACAAAGCGGTGCCGCGAGCAGGACGTGCCCGTCCGAGTGCTGGGGCACGGGTCGAACCTGTTGGTGCGAGACGAGGGTGTATCGGGCATGGTTATGTCGCTCGTCTCGCCCGAGTTCCGCGAAATCCGGGTTGAAGGCTGCTCGATCACCGCCGGCGGCGGGGCACGCTTGGGTCGGGTGGTTACCACCGCGGTGCATGAAGGCCTGGCCGGACTGGAAATGCTGGTCGCCATACCCGGGACCATCGGCGGAGCGATGCACGGAAACGCCGGCACGCACGGCGGAGATATCGGGCAGTGGACTGCTCAAGCCACCTGCGTAACCTATTCGGGCGAGGTGGTCGAACACGGGCGCGAGGACCTCGATTTCTCCTATCGACAAAGCAGCCTGGACGATCTGGCTATCATCAGCGCAAAGCTGCAATTGGAGGAAGACGACCCGCGCGAGTTGGCACGCCGGCTGCAAAAGCAGTGGATCGTTCGGAAGGCAAGCCAGCCGATGGGTCATCAGTGTGCCGGCTGCGTATTCAGGAATCCTCGCGGAATGAGCGCCGGCGAGCTAATCGAGGAAGCCGGCCTGAAAGGCACTCGCATCGGCGGAGCGCTGGTTAGCAATCGGCACGCCAACTTCATCATTGCCGAGCCCGAATGCACCAGCAACGACGTGCTCCGCCTGATCGACCTGATTCGCAGCCAGGTGAACGAACGATTGGGCGTGCAACTTGAACTCGAACTAGAGATTTGGTGAGCCTCACAAAGCCGCGACCGGTGGTCGCGCAAAACCCATAAAGCCGCGACCGGTGGTCGCGCACAGTACAGCAAGGCGCCCGGTTTCCCAAATGTTCAACCGCGACCACCGGTCGCGGCTTTATGTCTAAATCAAGAAAAGGAACCCCATGGGCAGGAAGCCCAACGCTCCGCTTCGCGTGGCCGTGTTGGCCGGCGGCGACTCGGCCGAACGGGCCGTGAGCCTGGCCAGCGGGGCTGGCGTGGTCAGGGCTCTCCAACAGGCCGGCCACGCGCCCGAAGTGATCGATCCGGCCGGACGCGACCTGGATTCCGTCGAGTGGGAGCGATTCGACGGATGCTTTCTGGCCCTGCACGGCGGGGCGGGGGAAGATGGGCGTGTACAGAACCATTTGACGCGGTGCGGCGTGGCCTACACGGGCAGCGGTCCGCGGGCGTCGCGATTGGCCATGAGCAAATCGGCCGCCAAGGCCGTTTTCCGCACGGCCGGCGTGCCCACGCCGGACTACGTGCTGCTGGAGCCGAAAAAGGGACCAGGTTTAATTTGTGCGAAGCACCCTCCGGGCCGTTCCGGCAAATTAAACCTGGTCCCTTTTTCGGCCCGGCTGGTCGCTCGGCTGGGCTTTCCGCTGGTTGTCAAGCCGGACGGCCAAGGCTCCAGCCTGGGGGTCGGCATCGCCCGGTCCGCCGCCGAGTTCCCCGATCGAGTGGCCCAAAGCGGTCGCGTTGGATCAATGGTGCTGGCTGAACGGCTGATCGAGGGCCGCGAGTTCACCGTGGCCCTGTTTCAGGGCAGCCCGTTGCCGTTGCTGGAGATTGTGGGTCGGGAGGAGTTGTTCGACTATCGGTCCAAATATTCCAGCACGCTGATCGAGTATCACTTCCAGACCGGCTTGCCGCCGATACTAATCGAACAGTTGCGCGAGACGGCCGCCCGTGCGGCTTCCGCCCTGGGTGCCCGAGGGTTGGTTCGGGTGGACTTGTTACTGGACACAGACAACCGGCCCTGGGTCCTGGAACTCAACACGCTGCCCGGCATGACCGATCATAGCCTGGCCCCAAAGGCGGCCCGACGCGCCGGAATCGACATGCCGCGGCTCTGCGATCAGATACTCCGCGACGGATTGAATCGTAGAGGTTAACGCCCGGCGGTTGAGCGCAGCGAAACCCCGGGGTTTCGCTGCGCTCAACCACCGGGCGTTCGTGGGCCGAACCACGTGAGCGGCTACTGCGGAATGAGGGTACTTGTAAACGATGGTAGTAAGCAGGCGTAAGAAGAAGCAGTCGGTGGTCGTTCCGCGCTGGATGAAGAAACTGGCCTCGTACGTTCACGGCCGGGGCCGACCGGTTGCGCTGACGGTTCTTCTGGCCGCGGTGTTCCTGGGCGGTTGGCTGTTGGTATGGCGGGAGGTCCGCCGGCAGGTGCTTTCTTCCGACGGATACTGGATAACCCAAAGCGACGTGGAGATCACGCCGCCGCCCACCTGGGTTCATACCGACATCCGCGCCGAGGTCTTCCGCGACGCCAGTCTGGACGATCCGCTGTCGATCATGGATGAAGGACTCGCCGAGCGGCTCGCCAACGCCTTCTCGTTGCACGCGTGGATTTCCAAGGTACGGCGGGTGAGCAAGCACTATCCGGCCCGGGTGACAGTCGAGTTGGCCTATCGCCGGCCGGTTTGCATGGTGCAAGTCACCGGCGGTTTGTTGCCGGTCGATGTCGAGGGCGTGTTGCTACCCAGCGCGGACTTCTCGCCAATTGAAGCCGGCCGGTACCCACGTCTGGTCGGCGTTGATACGGTTCCGATTGGGCCGGCAGGCACGCGATGGGGTGATACGCGGGTAGTGGGCGGCGCGGAAATCGCCACTGTCTTGGGCGAAGCCTGGCACCGCCTGGAACTACAGCAGATCGTGCCGCTGAATATCTCCGAGACGGGACACGACCAGCGGTACACCTACGAGTTGTTCACCCGCAAAGGCACGCGAATTATCTGGGGCCGCTCCCCCGGCAACGCCCTACCCGGCGATCCGCCCCCCGAACAAAAACTCGCCCGGCTGATCAACTACGCCAAAAAGAACGGCACGCTGGAAAGCCCCGACGGCCGCCAACTGCTCGATGTCAGCCGGTCCCAGTCGATGCGAGTCACCCGCCGTCCGGTACGCGGCAGATAGGGGGCCCGAAAAAGGGACCAGGTTTAATTTGCCGCCTGCGGCCCGAAGGGTGCTTCGCACAAATTAAACCTGGTCCCTTTTTCGGCCCAGGCCCTACGGCCGGCCGACCATTTCCTCGTTACGCGGCCGTGTTTGGAGTTGATCCTTGATCTCTTCCCGGACGATCGGCAATTCGATGGGTGCTTCAACTCCAATGCGCACACTCCCCTGAGCAAGGCGGACCACGGTCACCGTGATCTTGTCGCCGATAAGGATTCTCTCACCAACTTTTCGCGACAGCACGAGCATTGAGTAACCCTAGTGCAAACACAACTCCTACGCACAACTGTAGCTACCCCAATCTACAATCACCCTTTATCTCGATAAGAATAGCAATGATGTGCCAGCAGTGCAAGCGGAGAAAGCACACATTCGCCACGAAATGTGCGGATACCGTGGCAGGCTAGGGTAAATAGGTAACGTGCGCCAGGGGCCAGAGCAACGTTGTGGACTCTAGCTGCGCCGTCCAATATGATAATGGGTGCTCGGGAATTCGCTTTTGCCGCTTGCGGCTAACCCGCATTTTTCAAAAGGCACCATGTAATGGGTGGCACGTCCGGAGAGCGCAGCGAAGGGCGTGGTATACTCGACGCGGCCATAGATTGCGGGTTTGTGACGCAGTGTTTGTGACGCAGTGGTTAGTAGTCAGTTATCAGTAGTCAGTTATCAGTTGTGGCCTGATTCAAATGCGGGTGACAGTTAGCCCG
>JAUWJC010000006.1 GCA_030607895.1 Pirellulales bacterium | reverse complement strand
GGGAATGGCCAGCAAGCTACAGGCCGCTCGCCAGGCCACTGCCGGGGGAGAAAACGTTATCATCGCCTCCGGCCGCCAGACGGACGTGCTCTCCCAAATTATCGCCGGGGAAACAGTGGGAACCCTCTTCCTCGCCGAGGGCCCGCTGGTTACCGCCCGAAAACGATGGATAGGCTTCGCCGTCCAGCCGCGCGGCCGATTGCTGCTCGACGCCGGGGCCCGGCAGGCCGTCGAACATCACGGCCGAAGCCTCTTGGCAATCGGGGTGCTGGAAGCATCGGGACGCTTCGGCAAGGGCGATGTTGTTACCCTCTGCAACGCCCAGGGAGTTGAGTTCGCACGCGGCCTGACCAACTACGGTTCGGCCGACATCCAGAAGATCAAGGGCCTGAAAACCAACGAAATTGCCGCCGCGCTCGGACATTGCCCCTATGATGAAATCATCCATCGAGACAACATGGCCGTGACGGCCGCCAGTGGGCCGATTGAGTTGTAAAGCCGCGACCAGTGGTCGCGGTTCGTCGAGTTGCCATCGAACACAATGAATATCCACTATCACCCCATCGGCACGATTCACACGCCGTTCAAGAAACGCGAAGGCACGCCCATCCAGCCGGCCGGGGCGGTTGGAGTGCGGGGGACGGTCGAGGTGTTTTCGGAGTTCGCGGACGGGCTGAAGGACCTTGCCGGCTTCTCGCACGTTATGCTGCTGTACCATTTTCACCGCGGCACGGGCTTCTCGCTCCGGGTCACCCCGTTCATGGATTCCGAGCCACGCGGCGTGTTCTCGACGCGTGCTCCCAAGCGACCGAATCCCATTGGAGTCTCAATCGTCAGGCTGCTGAAGATCGAAGACGGAACCTTGCACGTCGAAAACGTCGATATGCTCGACGAAACACCCCTTCTGGACATCAAGCCCTACGTGCCCGAGTTCGATTACCACGAGGCCGACCGCATCGGCTGGCTGGAACGAGCTCGCGGCAGCGTCGGGAACAAGAAATCAGATGATCGGTTCGCCTAGGACGCATTTCTCACCAACCAGGGACGTACCGAAACAGTGGCACACCGTAACGAGAAATATGGAGGAGTCATATGATTTGGACGCTGAAAGTCAAGTGTTGCTATATGGAGCCCGAATGTAGTCATCTGATCGAGATCGATTCCGGTGCGTCACTTTTCGACCTACACGAAGCCATCCAAACCGCGGTCGACTTCGATAACGACCACCTGTTTGAGTTCTATCTCGGTCGTAATCCTCGCAACCGCGCGTTCGAGATCGGCGAGTCTTCCGACTGGGATGACTTCGACTCGCCCGAGACATACGACACAACCAGACTCTCGGATATCTGGCCTCTACCCAAGAAAGGCCTGAAGCTGTATTACCTTTTTGATTTTGGTGATAATTGGTTGTTTCAGATTTCCAAGTCCCGCAAGAAAGAAAAACCGTCCGAGCCCGGCGTTAGCTATCCCCGGGTTGTGGAGAGGAAGGGAGAGAACCCAGTGCAGTATCCGATCTGGGACGAATAGAGGAAGGCGAAGCTCGCACGGCGGGTAAGCTACCTTTTCGTATTGAGGACTTCTTCTTCATTGCCGGGTGCCGTACCATGCGACCGCTCTTCCAGACCGTCACCGACCTCGGCGCCGGGGCCGACGTACTCAAACGTCGGGCGTACGGCGTTATCGAGGCGGTCGACGGGCAATTTCGCCGGGTGCGATTGCGGCCACTGCCCAAACTCGTCTCCGCGCCCGACATCATGCTGCTGGGGAGATGGCATCACCGTCATGCGGCGGGTGATCGGTGCCTGTTGTACTACAATCAGCCGTGGCGGTTTCCTGATTTTCTGGCGGTCAAATACATCGTATCCTCCCGCGATACGGCATACGTCACATTCCGCCGGGTGCTGGAAGTGCTGGACGAGATTGCCCGGCTGAAGCAAAGCGACGCGCTGCTTTGCGAGTTGTGGAACTCGCGGATCTCGCGACGGATGATGGTCCGATGGGGCTGGCAGCCCCATTGCCCCTCAGGCTGGCACCGGCACTACATCAAGCGATTCTACGGCGAGTACCCCCCTCTGGCGGGGTGGATTCGGCCGATCGGCACGGCCGAAAAAGGGACCAGGTTTAATTTGTGCGAAGCACCCTTCGGGCCGTTGGAGGCAAATTAAACCCGGTCCCTTTTTCGGCCTCGTTCTGAACTGATCTTGCCACCCCCGGGGTGTCTTGCTACCATCCGACCCGCTTGCCGCGGTCGGTCTGGGTGCAAGTCGCGCTTTGGAGCCGAAAAAGGGACCAGGTTTAATTTGTGCGAAGCACCCTCCGAGCCGTTCCGGCAAATTAAACCTGGTCCCTTTTTCGGCCCGGCCGGCCGGCGATTGCTTGTCGTTTTCTTGTCTTAATGGGCGTGAGCGGGAGACCGGTTTTCTCCCACGGTTTCGATTTGCACTCGCCCCTGGAGAACGTTGTCATGCGACGTTTTGCGACAGCCCGATGGCTGTTAGCCTTTGCGATGACCGTTTCGGCCGGCTGCGCCAAAAACTCACTGGTGATGCAAGGTCAACTCCAGAAGCTCCAGCAGCAGCAATTGGCCATGTCGCGGCAGAGCGAACAACTCCAGAGTCGAGCCGGTTCGCTGGAGCGCGACAACCAAGAGTTGGGTGCGATGTTGGCTCAATCTCGACAGCGGACCAAGGTTCTGGAAGACCAACTCTCGGCCGTCCGAGACCAACTCGGCAGCGCCACGTCGCAGTTGGCCCAAACCAGGGAGGAGAAGGTAGCCAGCGACAGCAAGGTCCAAGCGTTGAATGCCTCCATGCAACGCCGGGACGGCGTGTCGATCAGCCCGAACAACAGCCTCCTGCAAACCCTGCCGGCAATCAACGTACCGAACGTCTACGTCCGCCGCGACGGCGATGTAATCCGCGTCGAGCTGCCCGGCAACCAACTGTTCGAATCGGGCAGCGCACAGCTCCGGCCCGGGGCCGAGCGACTGATTACCAACGTGGCCGGCCAGATAATCCGCACGTATCCCCGACAGATCGTCGGCGTGGAGGGACACACCGACACCGACCCGATCCGCAGCCGCCAGTGGCAGAGCAATCACCAGCTTTCGGTCGGGCGGGCGATGGCCGTCTACAACACTCTGGTCAGCCAGGTCCGAATCCCCCCGAACCAGTTGTTCCTGGCCGGCCATGGCCCCAATCACCCGGTCGTCTCCAACGCCACAATCGCCGGGAAACAACGCAACCGCCGCGTCGAACTGGTCGTGTATCCCGAGACCGGCGGCCGGTAGGCCCTTGTGTTCGCTCGGGCTCCAGGCGATATTGCAGTCTTATCCTTGTTCCCAAGCTCTGCTTGGGAACTCCGCCGCGTTGCGAAGCCGCAAGCGGCCAACTCCCACTCTCAACCCTCAACCCTCAACCCTCAACTCTCAACTCTCATGATCGCCGTTATCGACTACGGAATGGGTAACCTTCGCAGCGTACAGAAGGCCTTTGGACGGGGCGGCCACGAGGCGGTCGTTACCGACGATCCGGCGGAGGTGGATCGGGCCCAAAAGGTGGTGCTGCCGGGCGTCGGAGCGTTCGAGGACGCCATGGCCGAACTTGGCCGAAGAGGGCTGATCGAACCCGTGCTCCGCGCCATCGACTCGAAGCGGCCGCTGTTGGGAATCTGCCTGGGACTGCAACTGCTGTTCGAGACCAGCCGCGAGCACGGCACGCACAAAGGGCTCGGCGTGCTGAAAGGCGAAGTCGTCCGGTTCGACATCCCACCCGAGTACTCCGTTCCACACATTGGCTGGAACCAACTGTCGATCCGCCGCCGGCCGCCCATCCTGGAAGGTATTCGGGAGGGGAGTTACTTCTACTTCGTACACTCGTTTTACGTGGTGCCGGGCGATCGGGAGGTAATCGCCACCGAGACCGATTACCCCAACCCGTTCTGCTCGATGATCTGGCGCGAGAACCTCTACGCCACGCAGTTCCATCCCGAAAAGAGCCAGGCCGACGGCCTGCGAATCCTGAAGAACTTCGCCGAGTTGGGCTGAGGGAAGCTATCAGCTTTCAGCTATCGGCCCACCTTCTGGCTGAAAGCTGATAGCTGACCGCTGACAGCTATTCACCCTCGCACGCAGACGGCGCATTCGTACAACCGGCGTCGGCCGCCCCGCCGGCGAAAGACGACGATTTGGTCCACGCCGAACCCGTGCAACTCGAACAATCGGGCCAGAATTCCCTCGGTGTATATCTCGACACCCGACAGCCGCGAGTTCCCCACCACGTAAGCGCCGCGGAAGCCCTTCGCCGCAACCTTCCGCAATTGCCCGATGTGTCGGTTCAGATCGACGAAGTATTTCACGGCGTAATTGGCCATCAGCGGGCTTTTTCCGCGCAACTGGGGGAGGAAGTCGAGCACGCCGGCCAGCTTGGGGGGAATTGCGATGTTGCCCTTGGCCAGGTCCGAGGTGGCGCGACCCCAAGTCCCACCGACCGTCGCGATGTCGATCTCCGTGGCCGCCGACCGGTTGCCGACCAGTTCCATGAAGTGCAATTGTGGCCGCGTCTGATGCACGTAGCTGAACCGGTTGGGATACGGCGGTGAGGTAATCACGTGCGTCGTCTTTTTTTGATTCTTCCGAGTTGTGCCGTCCAGGCCAATCGGAGCACACGAATCGGCAGTCGTCACGCTTCCAAGCCCGCCGTGGGCGAGTTCCTGGGGGGAAAGAGCTTGCAGGTCCGCTTCGATCTTACACACCTCGCCGGCCACAATCGCGGCCACGTCGATCTTTCGGTTGTGGTTGTCGTCGAAGGTGATAGTCGGATGGTTGCGGTGTATGTTTGCGCAGTCCAAGGCCGCCGTGTTCACACACAACCACAGGTAGTGCCTGACGGTCCGATATCCGGCCTGCCGCATCGTCCGGCGTGCAATCCGGAGGTTCTTCTACACCTCCGGTCGCCACCAGCGAAATACGTGGTGAATATCGGGCAGCGAGGCGCCGGTCCGTCGGAGCAGGTCGTCCACGGCCAACCGTCGGGCGTCGCGAATTCGCCGGTCGACCTCATCGCAAAACCGCCCGAACAGCTTCGACCTTCGCGGCCGCCAGATTAGCGACCGGCTTGCCACCTCGGCCAACAGCGGGTTGATTTCAAACCCCACGGCCGGTATACCCAGTTTCTGGCACTCGATGACCGTGGTGCCGCGGCCGGCGAACGGATCGAACACGAGAGAGGACGGCCCTGCCCCAAACTGATCGACAAAGAACCGCACCACGGCCGGTGCGAAGCTGGGTGTCAACCGATACCAGCGATGCACGCTCTCGGCCTGGCCCGCCTGAAAGGTGATGTCGCCCACGTCGACTTCGCACGGTTTGTAGCCGTACCTTGCCAGGTTCTCGCGGAAGCGTTCGTCGACGGACGTTTGCTGTTTCATGCGAATGCTCATAAGGGCGCGACCACCGGTCGCGGCTTTGTCACGCGGCTTGCAGGCCGGGGGATTGTATGTCATATTACTGGTTTTGTCATTGGGCCCGGCGGCGGGCGGGAGTGTCGAGCGGGTGGAGATTTGGCCGGCAATCGATCTGCGGGGGGGGAGGTGTGTCCGCCTCGAGCAGGGGGACTACGGCCGCGAGACGGTTTTCGCCGAGGATCCGGTCGCCATGGCCCGACATTGGGTCAAGCTGGGGGCAGAGTGCCTCCACCTGGTCGATCTGGACGGTGCCCGGCAAGGTCGGCCGGCTAATCTGGACAGTGTCGAGGGGATAGTCCGGGCGGTCGACGTTCCGTGCGAGTTGGGTGGGGGCATCCGTGGTGAGGAGACGATTCGTCGCTTGTTGAAACTGGGGCTTTCGCGACTGGTAATCGGCACGCCGGCCATCAGCCGGCCCGACTGGTTCCACCGGATGTGCAACGAGTTCCCGGGCAAGCTGGTCCTGGGAATCGACGCCCGCGAAGGCCGCGTGGCCACCGATGGCTGGCTCCAGACCAGCGAGGTGGCCGCAACCGATTTGGCGAAGCAATTCGCCGCCGAACCGATGTGTGCCGTTGTGTACACCGACATTGCAACCGATGGGATGTTGGCCGGGCCGAATGTGGCCGCGATGGCCGAGATGCAGGCGGCGGTCGATCTGCCGGTGATTGCCTCCGGCGGCGTGACGACCGCGGAGGATATCCGAAAACTGGCGGCAGTGCCCATGGCAGGCTGCATTATCGGCCGCGCACTGTACGAAGGAAATCTGACGTTGCCCGATGCTCTCGAAGCCGCCGTCTGGCAATAAATACTGTCTGGCAATAAACGCCGTCTGGCAATAAACGCCGTCTGGCAATAAACGCCGTCTGGCAATAAACGCCGTCTGGCAATAAACGCCGCTTGCGGCTTCGCATAGAACCTGTTTTCAGAAGGACTTTCCATGGCGAAGTACGAGATGGAGAACATTCGCAATATTGCTCTTTGCGGGCACGGGTCGGCCGGCAAGACCACGCTGGTCGACAAGATGCTGACCACCACCGCAACGCTCAAGCGTCAGGCAAGTGTCGACGACGGCACGAGCATCTGCGATTTTGACGAAGAAGAAAAGCAGCACCAGTACTCGATCGAGGCCACGGTGGTCCATTTCGACCATGCCGGGAAGCATTTCAACGTGATCGACACGCCCGGCTATCCGGATTTCATCGGCCAAACGATCGGGGCCATGCGCGGGGTCGACACGGCGGCGATCGTAATCAACGCGCAGGCCGGCATCGAGGTCAACACCCGACGCGTCTTCGCCGAAGCGAAAAAGGCCGGTCTGGGTCGGGTAATCATCATCAGCAAGATGGACTCGGACAACGTCGATTTCCCGGCCCTTCTCGATAGCATAAAAAAGCTGTACGGCAACGCTTGCGTGCCGTTGAACGTTCCCTTGGGGCACGGTGCCGACTTCCGGGGCGTGGCCGGCACGTTGAAGGTACCCGACGACACCGCCGGGGCGCTAGTCGACCCGAGCGAAATCAGCGAGCCCTTGATGGAATCGATCATCGAGGTGGACGAAGCGGTAATGGAGCGCTACTTCGAGGGTCGGGAGCCGACCGAAGAGGAGCTTTCGCAGTTAATTGCTCGGGCGGTGGCCGAGGGGAGTCTGATCCCGGTGATTTGTGTTTCGGGTAAGACGGGCGGTGGTGTACCGGAATTGCTGGATGCCTTGGCACTCTGCACGCTTCCGCCCAATCAGTGCAAACGATTGGCGACCAACGCCGAGGGCGAAGAGGTCGAGTTGACGACCGACCCGGCCGGCCCGTTGGTTGCCCAGGTCTTCAAGACCCGAATCGACCCGTTCGTACAGAAGTTGAGTTTCATCCGAGTATACTCGGGCACGTTGAAGAAGAACGACACGGTGCCGATTGTCGGCGCGAGGAAGGGGCTGAAAATCGGCCAGCTTCTCCAGGTGCAGGCCGATGAAACGGAGCCGGTCGACGAGGTGGAACCCGGCGCGATTGTGGCGGTCGCCAAAATGGACGAGTTGGAAACGGGCACCACACTGGGTAAAACCGAGCTGCCGCCGATCCCTTTCCCGGCACCCATGGTCGGGTTGGCCGTCAGCCCCAAGAGCCGCGGCGACGAGGGCAAGCTCTCCGGCGCGTTGCACAAGGTTTGCCAGGAAGACTCCACCTTCAGGCTCGATCGCGACATGCAGACCAAGGAAATGGTGATGACCGGCATGAGCGAACTGCACCTGCAAATCATCCAGGAGCGGCTCAAGCGGCGCGACAAGGTGGAAGTACAAACCAAGGAGCCCAAGATCCCCTATCGCGAGACGATCCAAGCCAACGCCGAAGGCAGCTATCGGCACAAAAAGCAAACCGGCGGACGTGGCCAGTTCGGCGAAGTCCACATCCGCATGTGGCCGCTGCCTAAGAATATCGACGTTGACGAATTCGCCACCAAGAGACGGTTCGCCTCGATGAAACAGGCACACTACGATCCGACAAACAACTTCCTTTGGATCGACTCGGTCGTCGGCGGGACGATTCCCAGCAACTTCATGCCGGCGGTGGAAAAGGGCTTCAAAGACCGGATCGTGCGGGGTGTAATCGCCGGGTACCTGGTGCAAAACGTCTGCGTCGAGGTCCACTTCGGCAAGCATCACCCGGTCGATAGTTCCGAGGCCGCCTTCAAAACGGCCGCCTCGATGGTCTTCCGAAACGTTTTCCAGCAAGCAAAGCCGGCGCTGTTGGAGCCAATAGTCAAGATGGAAATAACGGTGCCGGGCGCCAACGTGGGTGATATCAGCAGCGATATGTCGGGCCGGCGAGGCCGCGTGCTGGGGATGGATTCCGCCGCCGGCCAGTTGCAGACCGTTACGGCCGAGGTGCCGTTGGCCGAAGTGACCACCTACGCCCGAAGCCTCTCGAGCATTACCGGAGGCCAGGGTAGCTATACCATCGAGTTCAGCCACTACGACATCGTGCCCGGCAATGTCCAAAAGGAAATCATCGCGAAGGCCGCCCTCAAGGAAGAGGAAGAGGATTAGACGGCTATCAGGCCGCGACCGTTGGTCGCGGTCTGCCGCATGACCAAGGGCCCGCGAAAAAACAACTTGATCAATTGGGTGGCACGTCCCTGAGGAACGAAGGGCGTGTTGAGCCGAGCGCCCACGCCCTTCGCTGCGCTCAGGGACGTGCCACCCTCGCTCAAACTTGTACAGGTTATTTTTGCGCGGGCGCTAAACGGCCGATTTACGTGGTGCCGTCTGCCAGGCAACCCCACCAATGGCACCCGCGCGACCACCGGTCGCGGCTTTTTGCGAGACCGTGATTTGCACCGACACGCGTTGTCGGCTATCCTGATGTGTGTATCCGCTTGGTTGTTTGCATCAACAACAGGGAGCCTCTCATGTCACACTCTGCCGCGCGAGTCTTGTTCTGCCTGTCGATCGTTCTGTTCTCGGCAACTTCGTCCGCGGGTGCCGAGGACGCCGTGAAACTGCGGGTGTCTACCTTTTGTTGCGACGTAACACCGCCGCTGGGCTCGCCTATCTATTCGAGCTACAAGCCGATGGCCAAGGTGGAACACCCGTTGTTGGCCAAGGGAATCGTCCTGGACGACGGCCGGCAGAGATACGTTCTTTGCTCGGTCGACTATTGCGAGTTATGCAACTCAACGCACACCATGTTCCGCCAAAAGCTGGCCGATGCCGTGGGAACCGACCTTTCGCACGTGGCGGTCCAGACGATCCACCAGCACACGGCGCCAATGGCCGACGCCGACGCATACCGGCTCCTGCTGAAAGCAAATAACCCACATGCCCTGTTGGCTCCCGAGTTCTACGACGAAGCAACCGACCGGTTGGCCGCGGCCGCCAAAAAGTCGCTCGACCGGCTCGAACCTTTCGACCGTATCGGCACCGGACAAGTTAAAGTCGATCGGGTGGCGTCCAGTCGTCGGGTGAAGGCCGAGGACGGCAAGATCATCATCCGCTGGAGTTCCTGCACCGACCCGAAACTGCGAGCGATGCCCGAGGGATACATCGATCCGTTTGTAAAGACCATCACCTTCGCCCGAGGCGACAAGCCGCTGGTCCGGCTGCACTACTACGCCACGCATCCACAGAGTTTTTACGGCGATCCCCGGGCGAGTTACGATGTACCGGGAATTGCCCGGGAAAGGCTCGAGCAGGAAGAGAAGGTGTTTCAGATCTATTTCAACGGATGCGGCGGCGACATCACGTTTGGCAAGTACAACGACCGCACGCTCCGTGCCCGCACCGAGTTGGCCCAGCGGCTGTTCGAAGGGATGAAGGCTTCGGCCGCCGCGACCAAGTTCGTGCCGGCCGGGCCTATCCGATGGCGGACGACCCCCCTGTTTCTGCCGCCGCGAACCTACAAGGGCTACACGCGTGCCGACAGCCTGGCCAACATGGAAAATGCGAAGATGTCTACCGCGGGCCGCTTGTACGGCGGCGCGATGCGCCTGGCCTTCCTCGACCGGGTCAAGGAACCGATCGAATTGAGTTCGCTCCAGATGGGTCGGGTTCATATCCTGAACTTGCCGGCCGAGTCGATGGTCGAGTTCCAACTGTATGCACAGCGGATCATGCCCAATGATTTCGTGGCCGTGGCCGCCTACGGCGACTGCTCGCCCGGCTACATCTGTACCGCAAAAGCCTTCGACGAAGGAGGCTACGAGCCGACCGACTCGGTGGTGGCTCCCGAGAGCGAAGAAGTGCTCAATAAAGCAATTCGACAACTACTGGGAAAGGAATGAGGAGGCGTGACCTGGCCGCTTGCGGCTTCGCAAGTTGCAGGCTGGGTCGGTGCGTTTTAACTGTTTCATCAGCGAGGAGTTCCACCATGCAACGACGTGATTTCCTAACATCCGTATTGATTGGCGGTCCGCTGTTCGCGGCCAGTGTTCGCGCGGAGAAGACCACGGCGCCGTTGCGGATCGCAACCTTCCAATCCGACGTGACTCCGCCGATCGACGGGCATCCGCTGATTTGGGTCACCCGGGTCAAGACGGTGGAGACTCCCCTACTGGCCAAGGGAATTGTTATCGAGGACGGCAAAAAGCGATACGTGATTTGTGCCGTCGATTGGTGCGGGCTGTGCAACTCGACGCACGACCTGTTCCGCCGCAAGCTGGCCGCCGGCGCCGGTACGGACGTCTCGTGCGTTGCCGTCCAGACGGTTCATCAGCACACGGCCCCATACACCGACAGCGACGCTCAGAAGCTGCTGGAAAAGACCGAAAGCCCCCCGCTTTTTGCCGACTTGAAGTTCCTCGGCGAGGTAACCGACCGGCTGGCCGCGGCCGTGAAGAAGTCGCTTGATGATCTTCAGCCGTTCGATTCTATCGGCACGGGCGAGGCCAAGGTCGACCGCGTGGCGTCCAGCCGGCGGATTATCACCGCGGACGGGAAGTTCCATGGCCGTATGAGCAATACCAAAGGCCGTCCGCAGTTGCGTGAACTGCCGGAGGGATACATCGACCCAATGCTGAAGACGATCACCCTGGCCCAGCACGGTAAGCCGTTGGTGCGAATCCATTACTACGCCACCCACCCGCAAAGTTTTTACGGCGATCCGCGGACCTGCTACGACGTGCCGGGCTTTGCCCGCGAGAGATTGCAGAAGAAAGAAAACGTCTTCCAGATATACTTCAACGGCTGCGGTGGCGACGTGGCGATGGGCAAGTACAACGATAGATCAAAGGAAGCTCGCGACGCCCTTACCAACCGGCTCTACGCCGGCATGGAGGCGTCGGTTGCTTCTACCAAATTGCAGCCGGTCGGACCGCTCAAGTGGCGCTCCATCGACCTGCTGCTGCCAGCCAGGGTGGAGAAGAACAAGGTTGTCGCCCGGGAGCGTGCCAGAATGGAAGATACCAAAGTCCGTCCCGCGAGTCGGTGCTACGCTGCTTGCCGGGTGGCTTTCAATCAGCGGATCGACCGGCCGATCGGGATCAACTCGCTGGCGTTGGGTAACGTCCACATGCTTTACCTGCCGGGCGAGTGCATGGTAGATTACCAGTTATTTGCCCAGGGAGTGAAGCCCGACGACTTCGTGGCCGTGGCCGCATACGGCGATCTCGGCCCGGGCTATATTTGCACCGAGAAGTCCTTCTCCGAAGGCGGGTACGAGCCGGGCGCCTCGCGGGCAGGCCGAAAATGCGAGCCGGTGCTCAAAAAGGCCATTCGGCAACTGCTGGGTGTGAAGTGACCCCAACCAAACGACCGAGCCGCTTGCGGCTTCGCACGGCGTACCGGCCAAACCGTCAACGTTGCTTGATGCCGCAACCATAACGCGACCACTGGTCGCGGCTTTACAAACCCGAGAACCGATAATAGAAAGACCTTCCCATGCAACGACGTGATTTCCTAACATCCGTATTGATTGGCGGTCCGCTGTTCGCGGCCAGTGTTCGCGCAGAGAAGACCACGGCATCATTGCGGATCGCGACGTTCCAGTCGGACGTGACGCTGCCGCTGGGGCACATGCTCTACAGGAAACCGATCGTCACGATCGAGCAGCCCCTGTCGGCTAAGGGGATCGTGTTGGACGACGGCCGGCGGCGGTACGTTCTGTGTACTGTTGATTGGTGTACCATCCGGAACTCAACGCACTTGTTGTTCCGCGCGAAGCTGGCCAAGGCAGTGGGTACCGACGTCTCGAACGTGACCGTTCACTGCGTGCATCAGCACACGGCCCCGTCCTACGACGGTGAGGCCCAAAAGCGGTTCAACAAGGAGAAGGACTCCGTGCGGATTCGCGACTTGAAGTTCCTTGACGAGGTAACCGATCGGCTGGCCGCGGCGGCCAAGCAGTCGCTTTCGCGGCTCGAGCCGTTCGATCAAATCGGCACCGGCCAGGCAAAGGTCGACCGCGTGGCGTCCAACCGCCGCATTCCCACCAAAGATGGAAAGGTCCGCTGGCGGGGTAGCTCGACAAAAGGACACCCGGAACTCCGCGAGGAGCCCGAGGGCCTTATCGACCCGCTGCTCAAAACGATCACACTGGCGAAGGCGGGCAAGCCGTTGGTCCGGCTGCACTACTACGCAACCCATCCGCAGAGCTTCTACGGCGACGGCCGGACCAGTATCGACACGGCCGGCATGGCTCGCGAAAAGCTGCAAGAGAAGGAAAACGTATTTCAGATATATTTCACCGGATGTGCGGGCGACGTGGCGATGGGCAAGTACAACGACCGCTCGCGCCGTGCCCGAGACGAGCTTACCGCCCGACTGTACGCCGGCATGGAAGCGGCCGTCGCGGCGACCAAACTGGTGCCGGCCAAGGCGATTGAGTGGCGAGTTGCTCCGGTGTCGCTTCCGCCCAGGACCGACGGGAAATACGATCCGGCCAAGAACCTCGCCATCCTCAAAGACACGAAGGCGAAGCCCAACGATCGGCTCTCGGCCGCCTCGCGGATAAGCTGTGCCGAGCGGCTCAAGCGGCCCCTCGAACTGACCGCCCTGAAGGTCGGGCGAGTTCATATTTTGCACCTGCCGGGTGAACCGATGGTCGAGTTTCAACTGTATGCCCAGAAGCAGAAGCCGGAGGATTTCGTGGCGGTGGCGGGTTACGGTCTGGGCTCGCCGGGCTATATCTGCACCGAAAAAGCATTCGACGAAGGAGGCTACGAGCCGTCGGCCTCGGCCGTCAAACCGTGTTCCGAAGGACTCGTGAAAGCGGGAATACGCCAACTACTGGGCGTTAAATAGTGTGTGTTGAAAACGTCCCTCAGCCCCCGGCTCTGCCGGGGGATCGCCAGACGCACGACAACTCTGGCCCCCGGCAGAGCGGGGGGCTGAGGGACAAATTCCGTGAACAAGGAGATTTCTGATGCGACGCACGATTGTAGTTACACTGTTGTCGGCAATTACCGTTTTCTGCCTGCAAGACCGGCCGGCCCAAACCGCGGATGACACCACGCCCCAAGTGGCCACGTTCCGCTCGGACGTGACGATTCCGCTGGGGCACATCCTCTATGGCAAGCCGTTGGCCACGATCGAAACGCCCCTGCTGGCCAAGGGAATTGTGCTGGACGACGGTCGGCGGCGGTACGTCCTCTGTGCCGTCGATTGGTGCGGGCTGTGCAACTCGTCACACGCACTGTTCCGCCGCAAGATAGCCGACGCCGCGGGCACCGACGTGGCGCGCGTGGCCGTCCATTGTGTCCACCAGCACACCGCCCCGTATGTCAATGGAGATGCACAGCAGTTGCTCAACAAGCAAAAGAACGGACCGCAAATCACCGACTTGAAGTTCCTCGACGAGGTGACCGACCGGTTGTCCGCGGCGGTGAAAAAATCGCTTGATAATCTTCAGCCGTTCGATTCTATCGGCACGGGCGAGGCCAAGGTCGATCGCGTGGCGTCCAGCCGGCGGATTATCACCGAAGACGGAAAATTCCATCGGCGGATGAGCAATACGAAGGGTCGGCCGGAATTGCGTGAACTGCCCGAGGGATACATCGACCCAATGCTGAAAACGATCACGCTGGCCCGGGGCGATAAACCGCTCGTGCGATTACATTACTATGCCACGCACCCGCAGAGTTTTTATCGCGACGGCCGCGCTTGTTACGACGTACCCGGCTTCGCCCGGGAGCGGCTCGAAAAGAAAGAAAACGTCTTTCAGATTTATTTTACCGGCTGTGCGGGCGACATAGCGATGGGCAAGTATAACGACCGCTCGCGGCAGGCCCGTAGTGAGCTTACCGACCGGCTGTTTGCGGGCATGGAGGCTTCGGTCGCCTCGACCCGGCTGGCCCCGGTGCGGCGTATCGAGTGGCGGACGGTTCCGCTGTCGCTGCCGGTTCGGACCGGCGGCGAGTTCGCCGTGGACTACAACCGCGCCCGGATGAAGGATATTAAGCTCAAGCCCGCAATGCGGGGATACGCGGCCGGGCGCGTGGTCATGGCCAAAAAAGGCACTTGCCAACTTGACTTGGGCCTGCTCGAAATCAATAATGTACGGATACTCCACCTGCCGGGCGAAGCGATGATCGAATTTCAACTGTTCGCCCAGAAAGTCAAACCCAAGGATTTCGTGGCCGTGGCGGCGTATGGCGACCTAGGCCCGGGTTACATCTGTACCGAGCGGGCCTTCGACGAGGGCGGTTACGAGCCGACCGCTTCCCGAGTGGTACCGCAGTCCGAAGAACTGCTGAAGGCGGCGATTCGCAAGGTGCTCGGCGCCAACTGAGCGGCCAGTTGGGAGTTGGTCCATTTTTCGGCCAATTGATGCATTTTTCGGTCCATCGTTGGCCGAAAATATGGACCTGTTCCCTTCCGTGGCGCCGACACATTCGAGCCAACGTGAGAAAGAGGGAAAGCCGATGAGCCGCAATATTTCCAGAAGAGAACTGTTCCGTGTTCTAGGCGCCTCGGGGATGGCCGCCAGCCTGGCGTCCACCGGATCGTTCATTTCGGCGGCGGACGCTGCCGGGATGCGCGTGGGGACGTTCCGCTGTGACGTGACGCCGCCCGTCGGACACCGTCTCTATCCCAAGACATTAGTCACGGTGGAACATCCCCTGTATGCTAAAGGGATCGTGCTGGAAGACGGCGGGCGGCGGTACGTCCTGTGTGCGGTTGACTGGTGTGTCCTGTCCAATTCGTCGCATTTGTTGCTGCGGCGCAAGATGGCGACTGCCGCGGATACCCACGTCTCACATGTGGCGGTCCAGTGTGTGCACCAGCACACGGCCCCGGTTATCGACAGCAATGCTCAGAAGCTTCTTGAACAAGTAGAAACTCCCCCGCCATTCACGGATCTCAAGTTTCTCGAGGAGGTGACCGACCGGCTGGCCGCGGCAGTGAAGAAATCCGTCGGCCGGTTGCGGCCGTTCGATTCGGTGGGCACGGGACAGGCGAAAGTCGACCGTGTCGCTTCCTCCAAGTGGGTTCCCGGCAAAAGCGGAAAGATGCGCATGCGGTGGAGTTGCTGCAAGGATCCCAAGTTACGGGCGGCGCCCGAGGGGTACATCGATCCCTTCTTGAAGACGATCACGCTGGCCCACGACGGCAAGTCTCTAGTGCGATTGCACTATTACGCGACACATCCGCAGAGCTTCTACGGCGACGGCCGGGCCAGCTACGACGTCCCGGGCATCGCCCGGGAGAGGCTCGAGCGGAAAGAGAACGTATTTCAGATATATTTCACTGGTTGCGGGTGCGACATCGCGATGGGCAAGTACAACGACGGATCACGTCGCGCCCGCAAGGAACTGGGCGATCGCCTGTATGCGGGCATGGAGGCCGCGATCGCTTCCACCCGGTTCACACCGGTCAGCCGGATCCATTGGCGAACCGTTCCGCTGTTGCTGCCACCCAAGACCGATGGTCGGTACAACGTGGCCAAGAACCGTGTCATCATGGAAAACCCCGAGGCAGACGCCACCAGCCGCGTGTTTGCCGCTCGGCGTATCGCCTGCGTCAAACGGCTCAAGCGCCCGATCGAGCTAAGCTCCCTCCAGGTCGGTCGCGTGCACATCCTGCACCTACCGGGTGAGCCGATGGTCGAGTTCCAACTGTTCGCCCAGCAATTGATGCCCGATGACTTCGTGGCCGTGGCAGGGTACGGTGAAGGAGCCCCCAGCAATATCTGCACCGAGCGGGCATGTGCCGAAGTCGAAGATGGCCGCGGCGAACCAATCGTGTCGATGGTGCTGCCGCGCTCCGAAGTGTTGCTCAAGGCGGCGATACGCGAGTTACTCAGGGTCGAGTGATTGAGGATTTCGGGTAGAACAGCATTACAGCCCATTACCAGGAATGGTTTACCGCAACGATGAAGCGTCGAGTTACCGATCGGTTGAGTTGTCTGGGGTTTGGCAGTCTGATCGTACTGACGGCTGTGCTCCTGCGCCCGCTTTGCGGAGCCGAGGAGCAGGCCAAGAAGGGTGTCTACGAACTGAAGATCGACGGGTATGTCGAGAAAATCGACCCGAACATCGACTACAAAAGCCGCCTGCGCCGCATCGCGCCGCGCGACATGGCCGGATCGCTGGAGGGGTTCCACGTCATACCGGGCTTCAAGCTGGAGTTGGCCGCCTCCGAGCCGCTCGTTCGCGATCCGGTGGACCTGGCCTTCGACGAAAACGGCCGAATGTACGTGGCCGAAATGATCCCCTACGCCGAGAACAACTCGGCCAAGTACGGGTCGCCAAACGGGCGAGTCTCGTTGCTGGAAGACACCGACGGCGACGGCCGGTACGACACCAGCAAAGTGTTCCTCGACAACGTGGTCTGGCCGGCCGGTCTGACATGTTTCGACGGCGGTGTTTTCGTTGCCGCCACGCCCGAGTTGCTGTACTGCAAGGATACCGACGGCGACGGCAAGGCCGACGTCCGCGAGGTGGTTATCACCGGTTTTGGCACGGGAAACCCCGGCGCGGTGGTCAACAGTCTCCGTTGGAATCTGGACAGCCGCATTGAAGGGATGCCCAGCGGTTCGGGCGGGCGCCTGCAAGCGGTTAAGTGGCAGCGTGGCGGCGAAGGTCGCAAGGCCGAACCTGTCCAGGTCCGCGGACGCGATTTCAGCATCGATCCCCGCACCGGTCAAATGCGTCTGGAGAGCGGCGGGTCGCAGTACGGAATGACGTTCGACGACTGGGGACGCAAGTTCGAGTCGTCCAACAGTTCGCAAATCGAAATGATAATGTACGAAGACCGCTACATCGCCCGAAACCCATGCCTGGCCGCCCCCAACGCCCGAATCCGGATTTGGGCCGACGGCAATACCGTCTATCGAACCAGCCCAATCGAACCCTGGCGGATCTTGCGGACGGAGCTGCGCGTGGGCGGCACGTTCAGCGGACCGATCGAGGGTGGAGGAACCCCGGCCGGGTATTTCACCGGCGCTTGTGGCGTGACGATCTACACGGGCAACGCCTGGCCCGAGCAGTACCACGGTAACTCGTTCACCGGCGAGGGATCCGCCAACATCGTGCATCGAATGCGGCTGGACCCCAACGGCGTGGGCTTCCTGGCACACCGGACGGAAGAGAAACACGAGTTCATCGCCTCCGACGAGGTTTGGTTCCGCCCGGTCCAGTTTGCAATCGGCCCCGACGGGAATCTCTACATGGTCGATATGTACCGCGAGGTGTACGAGCATCCGGGCGCCGTGCCGCCTTCGGCCAAGATGCACATCGACTTAACCACGGGCAACGACCGCGGCCGCATCTGGCGGATCGTCCACGAGGGGTTCAAACGGCCCAAACCGGTGCGGCTCGGCGGCATGTCGACCGGCGAGTTGGTCCAACTACTTGCACATCCCAACCGCTGGCATCGCGTCACGGCCAGCCGGCTTCTGTACGAGCGGCGAGACCCCAAGGCAGTTGAGTTGCTGGTGAAGATGGCTTCCGAGGCGTCCGCGCCGCTGGGCCGAATGCACGCCATGTACGCCCTGGCCGGCGTGGAGGCACTAACTGCCGAAGTAGTGCTCCCACGGCTGGACGACGAGCACCCCCGCGTTCGCGAGCACGCGATCCGACTGGCCGAACGATTGCAGGCCGACTCGCCGGCCGTCCGGGCGAAGCTTTGCACGATGGCCGGCGACGATGACATTCGCGTCCGCTACCAATTGGCCTTCACGCTGGGCGACGTTCCCGGCACGCAGTCGACCGCGGCGCTGGCCCAAATCGCCGCCCGAGAGGTCGGCAATCGCTGGATCGAGTTGGCCGTGTTGAGTTCGTCGCTGGGGCGTGCCGGCGAGCTATTTTCCAGCTTGGCCGCCGATCAGAAATGGCGCGGCACGTCAAGCGGCCGGAAGCTGCTCGAACGGCTTGCTCGGCAGGCCGGCTTGCAGAATCGGGCCGACCAGGTCGCACGAGTGTTCAAGTCGTTGGACGGCTTCGCCAAGGACGAGAAGAAACTCGCCCAAGCGGTCGTTCGCGGACTGATGGGCGGCTTGGAGAAATCCGGCAGCCCCTTGCGCAAGCAGTTCACTTCCGGCGGCAAGGCCGGACAAGTGCTGACCGAGATGGTCAAGCAATCGAAGACCCTGGCCGCCGACGCCAAGCAGCCCGTGGCGAAAAGAGTAGAAGCAATTCGCTCGTTGAGCCTGGCATCGTTCGATGAGGCGGGCGAGGTCCTCGGGGAATTGCTCGACGGCCGGCAGCCGCAGGCGGTCCAGATGGCGGCCCTTCAGACGCTCGGCCGGTTCCCGGACGATGACGTGGCGGAGATGATCGTCGACGCCTGGGGCGGCTTCAGCCCGCAAGTGCGGGGCGAGGCGGCCGAAGCGATGTTCGCCCGCACCCAACGGCTGACCGTGCTGCTGGAGGCCATCGAGGACACGGTAATCCTCCCCAGCCAACTCGATCCGGCACGCATCCAGTTCCTCACGTCTCATCCGGACAAGGAAATCCGCGCCGAAGCAAAGCGACTTCTCGGCGGTGTGAAGCTCGCCCGACGCGAGCAGGCCGTGGCCGCCTATCGCGACACGCTTACCATGAAAGCCGACCGTGTACGCGGCAAGGAAGTGTTCAAGCGGGAATGCGCAACCTGCCACGAACTCGAAGGCGTTGGGTACGACTTGGGGTTGCCGTTGGAATCTATCCAGAACCGCGGCCGTGAGGGTGTCCTGCTGAACATCCTCGACCCGAACCGCGAAGTGAACCCCAGCTATCTCAACTACGTGATCGTGACCAACGACGGCCTGTCGAAAACCGGCATGATAGCCGCCGAAACGGCCACCAGCATTACCCTTAATCGGGCCGAAGGCGAAAGCGATACCATCCTCCGGGCGAATATCGACGAACTGGTCAACACCGGTCTGTCGATCATGCCCGAGGGACTGGAAAAACAGCTCCCCAAACAAGACATGGCCGACCTGATCGAGTACCTGATGACAGTCAAGTGAAGCGGAAAGGCTGTAGGGCAGCTTTTCCATCAGCCCCCGGCTTTGCCGGGGGACGGACCGTGCCAAGGTCCCGCGTTGATTGGGATTCCCGACAATCCCCCGGCAGAGCCGGGGGCTAAGGGAAGAGAACTTGGCCTGGTTCAAATCGGGGTAACACATTATCGCAAGGGGGTCGGGAGTCTTTTT